>JANXYF010000034.1 GCA_025350175.1 Nitrosopumilales archaeon
GTCGCTTGGAGGCCAAACTAGTTTGTTGCATTTTGGGCACGAACTGCAAACAAAGTTATTGTTTTTCAGTTCCTGTTCGAATTTATTCATGATTCCAATATCAATACAGTTGAAGATGTAGCAGCAGCAGACATGTTATGAACTAGGCCAATTTGTGCTCCATTTACTTGTCTTTTTTTTGCATTACCTTGTAATTGTTGGAATATCTCAATTGTTTGTGCAATCCCTGTTGCTCCCAATGGGTGACCGCTTCCAATAAGACCGCCCCTTGGGTTTATTTCTCTATCATTTGTCTCGTACAAATTTTTAACATATGATGCCCCCAATCCTTTTTTAGCAAATCCAAGATCTTCAAGTTCAATTATTTCACATATACTAAATGCATCATGTAGTTCTGCCACATCAATATCGGATGCATTTTTTCCAGCCATTTTGTATGCTTTAGAGGATGATTGAATATTAGATTCCATGGATGTGAGTTCTTGATTTTTTGTAAATCCAGCAGAGATCGACTTTTGTCCTATACCAGTTATCCAAACTGGAGTATCTGTAAATTTTTTAATAGAGTCTTCAGAGGCAAGTAATATTGCGGCAGAACCATCACATGGCATGGAACAATCCAATAGTCTCAGAGTATCAGTAAGCGGTTTTGATTTCATAATTTCTTCAATTGAAAACATTTTTTTAAAATATGCAAATGGATTATCTATTGCATATCTATGATTTTTAGCTCCAACATATGCAATATCTTCCATGGTTGTACCATATCTACGCATATGCGCACTTGCAAACATTGAGGCCCAATAGATAGGATGCTTGTATTGTCCTCGAGATTCATCCCAGTTTAATACTAATCCTGGATTATCAGTTTTTTCTGC
Source organism: Nitrosopumilales archaeon (assembly GCA_025350175.1). GTDB lineage: Archaea > Thermoproteota > Nitrososphaeria > Nitrososphaerales > Nitrosopumilaceae > Nitrosotalea. Next base: position 879 of record JANXYF010000034.1, read on the forward strand.
ACCCATTATCAATGCAACATCTGCAAGTCCAGAAGCAATGTAAGAATATGCAGAGACAATCCCATTACTTCCAGAATTGCAAAGACTTTCTACAGAGTGTGCCACTCTGGGTGAAATTCCAGATAATTCAGACATGATATTAGCCAAATACTTTTGATTGTCATTAGTCGATGTGAGTACTACATCAATGTCATTTTGTGATAAATTTCTAGATTCTTCAAAGAGTGATTTTACAGATGACAACATTAAAGACTCTATCGACGAATCATTTTTTGAAAATTCTGTCAAACCTGATGCGGCTATTCCTACTTTTCTCAATTCATATCTTCCTCAAAAGTTGAAACAAGAAGATTAAAAGAGTCACTCACATCACCGACTGGATTAAACTGCAATATTGGAAGATCAATTCCAGCATTAACAAATCTTGCAAGTTGTTTTCTAGCATCATTCGGAGTACCACATATGGTCAAAGCATTCACCATTTTATCTGAGACATGGGTGTGATTCTCTTTGAGACCATTTTTTCTATATTCTTCAAATATGGCATTTGTTTCTTTTTTAAATCCATTTTTAGCCAAAAATTCTCTATAAATGGTTCCTACTGAAACATAAAATGCTATTGTTTTTTTAGCTCTTGCAATAGCTTCACTTGCATCATCAGATACTGAAGTTATTAGTTGACATGCTACATCGATTTTTCTTTTGGCATGCATTTTTTGGATAGTCTCTCTTAATTCATCAAGTGGTCTCAAATAGAAAATTGTTCCATCTGCAACTTCCCATGTAAGATTTACCATTTTTTCATTTATGGCCGCTACATATATGGGAATTTTTTTTCGAGGGGGAGGCATCAAGAGAGTAAAATTTTTCAGATTAAAAAAATCTCCCTCATAGTTACATTTTTTTCCAGAAAGAATGAGACGTACTATTTCTACATATTCTCGCATTCGGGCTATAGGATGTTCAAATTTAGCACCATGCCAGTCTTCCACAATAGATTGACTGCTTGTTCCAAGACCAAGAATCAGCCTACCACTGGAGAGAGTGTCAATAGTGGCAGCAGTCATGGCAGCAAGTGCAGGACTTCGTGAGTAGATATTTAGTATCGATGAACCGATTTTTGGTTTTTTTACAATTTGGGATATAGTTGACATCATCGAACAACAGTCCATGCCCCATGTTTCAGGAATCCAAATTGAATCTGGAGTGTATTTTGACAATACTCTAGCACAGTCCATTATTTGCTCAACTGAAAGCAAGGAACCTAAACTAAAACCAATTCTCAATATTTATCACTCTGAAAGAAACTTCTCATGGCAAGTTTTCTTCATGGCAGATACACATTCGTCAACATCTTTGTGAGAATCAATAGAATTCCAAAATACGTTAGTAAATTTTTCAGCATATAGTTTTCCTTTTTTTGCCAGGGTGGGAAATGTAATATTTTCTAGATTTCCTTTAGTAGGGAGATGATCAAATATTTCTTTGTTTAGATAGTATATTCCTGCATTCATCCAGTGATTAAAAATTTCGGGTTTTTCTTCAAATTTATCAATCATATTCTCAGTGATGTTAACAACACCATATGGTGTCCTAAGTGGGATCACTGCTATCGTATTATGATGTGTTTTTAGTTTTAGCAAATTAATATTTGTAATAATGTCTCCATTTATTACAAAAAAATTATCATTACCAAGATATTTTTTCGCTTTTTTAATTGCACCGCCTGTACCTAGAGGGACCTTTTCAACAGAATATTCAATAGATATTCCAAATTTTTTTGATTCTAAATGAGATATTAGATTTTCAGATAGGTGCCCCGCACAAACTACAAGTTCCTTAATTCCAAATTTTTTAAAATATCTTATTTGCCATTCAATTAAGGCAACATTATCAACAGGAACGAGGGATTTTGGGACATAATCAGTTATTGGTCGGAGTCTTTTACCTATACCACCTGAGAGTATAACCGCTTTCACAATAACAATCTCAAGTATTTGCAATTAAAAGATTTGGAAAAAAGTATGAAAATTTAATCCATGCACTCATGCTTATTCTCATTTATGACATCATGGTAATAATGAAGTTCAGTGTAACAATCTACACAAAATTCTTTTTCCTCAATACTATTGTAAACAGTTGAATTTGTGGAATCTTTATCATTTTTTAAACGTGTGGTCATTTCTACATCGGACGTATTTTTGATTTTTTAATTTTCAATCCACCTAAAGCTATGATGACTACTCCAATACCTACAACAGCCCCGAATTCTCTTTGCCCAGCTGAAGGTATGGAACTTCCTTGTAATGCAAAGATGAGTCCTACTCCTGCCACCATTAATGCGCCTCCAATAATTATTAAAACTCCCAAGAAGGGAGATGGTTCTTTTCTTGTAATGAAGTATGAAATTATCAGTAGAATTGCGGGAATAATTCCAAATATCATTCCTCTTGCTTTAACATCCATTTGAAGAAATGCAGTACTTTGTAAACCAAGATGTTCAATTATCGCCATTATGGAATCAGCACCATAAATTACAAGTAAAATTATTGATATCACTGAAATAATTATTGCAACTTTTAATGCCATGACAATGCGTTATTTTCTCAATTAATAAATCTTAGATATTGAAGAATAATTTAGATCTTATCAACTAAAATCTGATAAATTATTTTGCAAGATGCATCATATTGAATATGATATCACCATAAAATATCTGGACGACAAACCCTCCTGTAATATACAGGATGTAAGGTATGCCAGGGGTGACCCATGTATCCGAAGTGGTAGAAAAAGATGCTTTTTCTGCATGTTTGAAAGAAAAATCAAGTTTTTTGCTTGTCCCATCCATCTTTTCTATTGAAAAATTGAATTTTGAATTTTTTGCTCTGTAACCGATACAAAATGCTAATGCTTTATGCAACTTAGAATCGTCTATGCCCTTGAAGATATCCTCCTTTTTTAAGATGACCATTAGATTACGTATAATATTTACAATAATTGGAGTTACTGAGAGCAAAGCTGCATTAGTTAGAGTTGTAAAAGGCGTGATCGGTGAGGCACCCAAGGTAATCATCGGAGCAAGTGCTGAGAGAACAATAAGACATAGTGCATCTGCACCACCAAACATCCCCACCCTCCAAATCAATAGCGCTATTGGAACTATGATCAAAGATATTGCAAGTGTGATAAAGGAATGCCACAATTCTCCACTGAGGAAAAACAAGAGTACTGCAACTCCTCCAAAAACAATCCACAGTAAATCGTTTATTTCCCTCTTGCGTATGTCCATAGCACAAGCTAAAGACAACATGCCTAATGCCAAAACTATTCTTATCTCGTTTAAACTTTGGAGTCCATCAATCATGTGAATCACCATTCATTTCTAATATCAAATTATTTTTAAAAATCAAGTAAATAAAGATCCATTCATTTTTCTGGTTTGATCGTTTCATTTGATCGCATATTTCCAAAGATGGTAGAACATTGTTAAATTCTTGCAATAGAATCAGAATGTAATGAAGGTGCTCACTTCTTTTCACAATCCTTTGACAAAAAAATATGTCATATACTACTCTCTTGTTCTGACAATAGTTAGCACTGTAATTTTCTTCACTTCGTTGCAAATAATTCATCAAAACCCACTCTCAAATGCAATGACTTTTTTTGAGGGGTTTTTCTCGATGTATATGCTCAGCAGAAGTGAAATTGTGGGAAGGGCTTTCATGACGCATCTCTTCAGAATCAAGTCATCAATCAAGCAATTATTCCCGTTGCCTTAGATTCATTATTTTTTCTTTTATTGTAGATATCTTATCTACAAGTATCTCTCTCTTTTTGAAATACATGAATATAACAACTCCTGCCACTACTGGAATAATCAAAAGTATTGGAGAGATGCCCAATATCGAAAGAGAGGGAGAACTACTCGAGGGGGAGATGGAACTTGTGTTAGATGATAATGGAGGATTAACTTTTACATCTTTACTGACTACGGTATCACCATATGAGCCGCCAGAGATTTTTGCCGTTACATGCACAGTGCCAGGATTAGACGCTACGAATGTAGCAGTAGCTATACCCTCCGAATTAGTGGTAGAATTCATTTTCTGAATTATCGCTCCATCAACACTCCATTCTACTTTGAGCCCATCCAATGGGGCTTGCTTATATAATGCAGTAATTGATGCGCTAAAGGGAATATTTGGTTCAGAAAAATCTGGAGAATCTATAGAAACATCAGGTGTGAAGCTCACAACAGACATAGTAAATTTTGATAATGGGATCACATCTGCAAGTATAGATATGTCAACAGAACCTGACTTATTTGCCTGGGCATTAAAAGTGGTGTAATACGTGCCTTTTTTGATTTGGACATCAGAAAAATCTAGTATCGATGGGTCACTAGAAATTAATTTGGCATCAATATCATGATCAGCATAAACGGGAAGCTTTTGTCCATCTAAAAGTTCGATTGAAAACGCATTAGGTGTATTGGATATGATAGTATCTGGAAAATCCATCATTATAGACGCTGGATGTGATGAAAGTCCCTCTATTGTAAAGCTCGGGGAATATGGAGAGCCTCCTACAGAAAGAGACTGCACTCCGTCTTGGAGTAAAGTTGAATTTACTACTTGAATTGGTTTATCTTTTGAAATAGATACAGGTCCTGCTTGAATAACAGATGTCGGTTCAACCGATATCTCAAAATCTGATGGGAATGAGCTTAAGACACCAGATTTTTCCATGAAAAACAAAAGTGGAAATGTTGTATGAGTTAGAACCTTCGGGATTAACGACTGGACAATCAATGTAAGTGAATCAGTTGTAGGAGCGGTCATAGTGGGAGTAACCGTCTGTGGTGTTTCGGTAACAACATTTAGAGATACAGGATTTACAACGTTTCCAACCTGTGCAAAGACGGGTGCTGCTTGAGAGCCATGCGGAAGAGCAATATCGAGTACAGATATTGTGGGGGTGGAAGACGAATCAACATGTATTTGCAAGTTGTCTTTTGCAACCAGGACATTTCCAGAATTATCTTCCAAATGTGCTATACCAATCAGTTCTTTCTGACCTGTTGCAAGAACTGGAAGCACATCTATCTTGGCAGAATTATCGGCAAACACTGATGTCTGCATAATAGGAGTCAGTAGCGCAGGAGTAGAAACGAGATATCCTTTTACGGATATATTTATGCTAAATGGGTCATTTGTTCCAGCAACAACTTCGACTGGAACATATGCCCAGTAAGAGCCCTTTTTGATAACAGGGGTTTCATTTACTTGAACGTATGGGGTTTGTCCACTTGTGTTATTCAATTTCGTGTTTGACGTATCTTTGACGGTGATTGTAACTGGAATGTCTTCTTTTGCAAGAATTGGATTTCCAGATGAACCATGTAGTTGAACAACAGCATATGCGTAGGTGGCTGAAAAAACATTAATTTTTTGTGGGTAAACATAAAGCTGAATAGTATTTTGTGTATTTACATTATTTACAGTAATGGAAGTAGATGATACTGTCTGCATAGTTTGTGATGATGCAGAAATTGTAACTGTACCAGGTTGATTTACATCAAATTCCCCCATCGCATAGTAAGTACCATTTTTAATGACAACTTGATCGGTTCGCAGACTTGCAATATTTGTGTTAGAAGTGCTTACTGATATTGGCAAATCATTTTGTACAGCAGTAGGAAAACCACCAGCATTAACTGTCTCTACAGAAAAATATCCATGCGTTGGGCCATTAAGATCAAAAGTACTCGGAGTAGTTTGGATTAAAAGTTGTGAGGCTAAACCACTATTTTTCGTTACAACAACTGGAAATTCCTCAGAAGAAAAACCTGGTGCTGCAAACGCAATCTTTGTAGTACCATCTTTTTGGGTGTTAATCTTGACAATGTATACAGTGTGGGATTTACCTGGGTCCATACCAGTAATTTGAACAATAGAGGGATCGTATGATGTAGCTACCAGTTTATCAATAGTACCTCCCGATTGCGAATAGACTTCAATTAGACCTTCTGTATTTTGAGTGATTATTCCAGGAATCATCTTTATGGCCAACTGTCCAGGATTATCTGCATATGCATGACTCGAAAAAAATACAACAGTTAGCAGTAGTAAAACGATATATCTCAAAGCAATATCACATCTTTTTCAACACAATATAAGAGACAGTATGACTTTTTACATGACAGACTTAGGAAGAAGGTGCCTTGAGAAGATGAGTAATGTTGATGAGATGCAATTGAAATATAACTATAGATATTAGCGTCATTACAACAAACAATATTGAAAATATGAACCCTCCCGAGTATACTCCTCTTGTTATCTTGCCCACAAATAATCCAGCTAACCATGCCTCAACTATTAATGCCATCGAAATATACTGCATGAATGTATCAGTCTCAGGATTTACTAGGGAACTATTGTCGCCCATCCTTTTTTGGTTGTTAATTTCTGAAAACGAATCAATTGTCAACAATGTTGTAAAGCCAGTAATTACAATTATTATAAACCCGACCATAATATACGGTTGTAACATATCACGTTTATTCTTCTCAATGTTGTAGATCTTCTCACTCGTATCTGAGAGAGTATCAAGAGTATTGACATTACCCCCTCCGGAGAAAATTACTTCAAATAAAATTCTAAAACTTATTAGGACTTGAAAATTATTTACTTCAGATTTTATAGACTCGTAAATATTATTGATTGGAACACCCCATTCCAATTTACTTCCTATTGAATTTGCAACTG
>JANXYF010000109.1 GCA_025350175.1 Nitrosopumilales archaeon
TTGGTTTGTTCTTCATTTTAGTTATTTTGGTAAACCGTAGTTATTAAACAAGTTTCCAAATCATGTCCAAATTGGTTTCATCATTAATTCTGCAACCCCCATCACGATGACCAAACTGAACTATTTTTGAACAGAAATTGATTGGATGTAAAAATGATGTCAGAAAATATTCATTGGAATAATCATGTTTATTTTATTAATTTTCTAAATTAATTACAAATAAGCAGCAACACTTATCCAAAGTGCAATTTGGGCAATTTCTATTTGAGGCATTTAATAGACACTCTGTGGGCGTACATCCACAATCAGCACATTTTATGCTACTCAATACATCACCTTGTGATTTTACATTGTGCAGTTATTCCCTTGACAGAAATATAATATGTGTATAGTAAAATAACAATTGATGCTAAACGTATCGGGATTTCATAATTTGTAAGAAATGCGGTTGCAGTTCCTCCAACTGCCCCAAATGCCGATATGATTGCAAAGCCTATAGATCCACAGCTGCATGCACCTGCACTTGCACCAATTATTGAACCCAAAAATCCAGAGCTAGATTTTCTAGCTCCAATTCTCATCATCTTAATTCTATAAATACTGAGGCTAATTGCTATACCAGACAAGGCAGATACTGCAACAATCAGAATAAAACTGGTAGCATAAGACATTGGAACATAAAAAACAAAATCTGGTGAAAAAAAGATAAACTCTGAGACTATAGACAATACAAACAAGAGAATACAAAATATGGACGCCGACAAGACAAGGTATATCTTGTTTGAAAAAACTAGACCTAGTGCTTGTCTGTGCAATCCTATTATGAATAGTCAATAAATTATTTAACGATATTTCCAAATCACATATTACACTTACAATCGTTCAAGGTTTTTTTTGATTTGGAATAGATTTGGAACAAAACTTAAATCACAAAATAAGATCTGCCTTGCAGAAATGAAGACAGCATTGATAATTACAGCATTTCTGCTTGCAGGAACATCTTATGCTTTTGCCCAAACTATGCCAGAAAGCAATTCTATGATGCATGATAACATGTCATCTGGCTCTATGATGCATGATAACATGTCATCTGGCTCTATGATGCATGATAACATGTCCAACAATTCAATGACGATGCATGATAAGAATATGGCTGATAAATCTATACAGGAAAAAATGATGATGACCGTACCGTTATATGAACTCAAACATGGCGTATTGATGCATGATATAAAATGTGGAATAAACTTCTCATTAATTTTTAAAGCAAGTGACGATTTACCCGCATGTGTAAAATTATCTAGTGTGCCAGTGTTAGTTGCAAGAGGGTGGGCAAAAAATGATACTATGGCAATGATGGATCACAAAATGACCGATATGAAAGATTCTATGAGTTCACATAGCATGATGAACAAAACTATGGGAATGGATGAGAGAAATATGATAAATAAATCCATGAGTGGAAGCAATGAAATGATGAATCAAACAATGTCAAACAGTTCAATGAAAGAACATGCCATGCCTACTGAAAATGAGAATGATACTAGTATTATGGCGGAAACTGATGAAGTCAAGTTCAAAAAGGCACCATCTTTGATTGGAATAACTGACTACATTAATACCACTCCTGAAGATTTGCAAAAGGCCATGAAAGGTAAAGTCATACTCTACGACTTTTGGACGTTCAACTGCATCAATTGTATACATACCATTCCATCACTTAAGGAACTAAACATCAAGTATGCAGACAAGGGTTTACTCATAATTGGAGTTCATTCACCAGAAACTCCTGTTGAAAAAGATCCTAATAACGTCCGTAACGCTGTGAAGCAAGATGGAATTACGTATCCCGTTGTTCTTGATACAAACTTTAAAACCTGGAATGCTTTTGGGAATCATTATTGGCCACGACAGTACGTTGTTGATCAAGCTGGATACATAAGATTTGATAATATTGGTGAAGGTAATTATGACGAAATTGAAAATCAAATAAAAACTCTTTTGCCTAAAAATAAGAATACTTGATTTGTATTAGTTGTCAATTAGTTTAATCAGTAAAATTAGAGATAAATAATTTAGTATAATAATCTAAAAATATTTTTTGTCTTTTAGATTAATATACTAGCTACAAATGGAACATAAATGGAATTCTTGTATTTTCTCATCCACCATAGTGCCCTGTCACTTTTAATGTTCTTTCTGTCTTCATTTCCAGATTGAAAGATTACATTTTCAGTTTTATTCATGAAAACTAAATTAGTAAATTCGCATTTAACAATTGTTCCAATTTACTTCCAAATTAATACTAATATTATATTATTTTTTTTAATTAATTTTATTATTTTACACTTGTGGATTCAATATAGATTTGGAATAGATTTGGAATAGATTTGGAATAGATCTGGAACAAGTCTTATCTACGAATTCTTGTTCACTCCATCCAATGATAAATAAAATCCACAGCTTGGGTTTGTTGTTAGTACTTCCATTGCTTACAATATCG
>JANXYF010000097.1 GCA_025350175.1 Nitrosopumilales archaeon
TCAAAGAGAAATCCTGCTGGACCAAGTTTCATTATTGATTCTTTTAGTTTGTACCTGTGACTTGTTGCATCTCCTGCTTCAAATTGTGCTAGTAATGCAAGTACTAGTCGATAAACCTCCCGAGTAGTCATACCTTCGTGGATCTTCAAACTTGTCTCATCTGATATTCTTCTTGCAAGTTTCCTATTTGCTCCTGCCCTGATGCACGTGCCAATAATCTTGTGGGGATTAAAAGGAACTCTTCGACCATTTGCTTTTATTACGAAAATGGTTTTTTTGCTATTCAATTGATATCTTTTTACCATCTGTAGGCTTTGGCATTGTGATTTTTAAAATACCATTCTTGAATTTTGCAGAAATTTGTTTTGTGTTTATGCCGCTTGGAAGTTTTATGGTCTTTTTAAAATAATCAAACTCTGTAACTGTACTACCACGTGAAATACAATATGTCTTGGTTAGTTTTGCCTTGATAGTCAAATGATCATCTGATAATGTCACCATGATGTTTTTCTTGTCAACTAGAGGTAGGTCTACTTCCAATGTCCAACTAGCGTGCCTTTCTTTTAGATGTGAAAGCGGAACTAGCTCTTTGTGTATAAAGTCATCAAATAATGTATTGCCAAAAAGAAAGTTCATCTGTTTTTCTATGGCTGATGTAAAATCTGACATGCCTATCACTTGTAAATCTGTGGAGGAGTTGTTGGTTGCTCCTTTTGTGCCTGCATGACATTTAATGTCTCTTCCATGAGTTGTCTATTTTGAAGTCTTAGGTAGTCGATCTGTTTTTTAAATTCAGTTAAATCAATCTCTGTTTTCATTATGTGAGATAATGTTTTGATTGTCTGCATCGCAGCATCAGGGTCGGGGAAAAAATAATTGCATTCAGTATGTAATGCGATGGTAGGTATTGAGGAATTTTTCAACTGAGTAAGAATTGTGGCATCAGGCCCACTTATTATGCCTGAGAGAAACTTTGGTATTTCGTTATCGTATAGTATTTTTTCAAGACTCTCACGTGTTACTAGCCCATATGTCTTGAGACTTGTTACATTTCTATCAGGTACGTGGATGCCTGATGTGAATACAATCAGATCAACATTATTCTTTTTTGAAAAATCTATTATCGAGTCTGTAAAGTCTATCACACTGTCATAATCTATTGGGATGTCTGATAATATTGCAAATATCTTGTCTTTTTTATAAATTCTGACAGGTCCCATAATTTGGCCATTGTCTATGAATACTATGGATACAGGACTACTTTCTATTTCCCCAATCAACTCCATCTTTAGTGCATGAATAATGTATGTGATTGCCATGGTTCCTATCAATCCTGGTCCTGGGATGCCAAGGAGTAGTGTATTTGGTGTTTTTGCCAACTCTGATTTTTTTATTTTTGATTTTTGCATGAGCTTTAACACTAGACTAGTGATTTTAAGTTATAAAAAGAATCATCACAAATTATCATGACTGATTATCACCAGTGGATACTATTCATCATTGTAAGAACTATCTCTTTATTTATGGTAGGTATGTACGAAGATTAAGGCAAAACATATGGGATTATTTAAAAAAGAACTGGCATTTGAAAAAATTGAATTATCAAAATCAAAAATAGATTCGGATAAAACTGCCACGATTAAAGTCAATGTTAAAAATTTCAAGGAAAAATTTGACAATATTATATTAAAAATAATGACTGATGATGCAAGCAATCAATATGTTACAATCAGCACTCCTGTAATTCAACTTACTTCATTAGATCTTCCAGATAAAAATACGGGAGAGCACGAAATTACAATTACCCCGCACAATATTCCGCTTAGTACCATGTCTTTCAAGATAACAGTCGAAGTGTTTGGAAATGGTAAGGAAAAATCCATATTAAAAAAAGAGTTCAACCTGACTGTTAAGAAAAAAACTTAGACTTTTCTATATTTTCTAACTAAATACCTTGTGTATCTGAGTCACGGAGTTCTTGCTCTATTCGCATCAAGCGTTTTACCCTTTCTGTAACTGGTGGGTGTGTGGAAAAGAACCTTGCAATGGTCTGACCCGAGATTGCAGGAATGATGAAAAACGCGTTCATTCCTTCTATTTTTTTAAGTTCCTGAGTTGGTGCAACCTTTACCTCTCCACTTATCTTCATCAGAGCACGGGATAGATTCATTGGCTTGCCTGTAAGATATGCCCCGCCCCTGTCTGCTGCAAACTCTCTGTATCGGGATATGGCCCTGATGATTAGAAAACTTAGAAACCACACAATTCCTGCAACTATTAGAACCACAATTGTGCTACCTCCTTGTTGCTGTCTTCCACCATAGCCTCCTCCCCACATTGTACTAAACATTGAAGACTGCATGAGAAACCATGCAATTGTAGAGAACAAGCTTGCAAGTGTTATGATTGTAACATCTCTGTTTCTTATGTGAGTAAGTTCATGTGATAAAACACCTTCAAGTTCGTCTTTATCTAATATTTTTAAAATTCCAGAGCTTACTACAACTACAGAACTTCGCGGGCCTTTTCCAGTTGCAAATGCATTTGGAATATCACTTGTCATTACTCCAACCTTTGGTTTTGGAATGTTTGCTTTTTGGCATAAACTTTCTACTATTTGGTGTAAGACTGGGTATTCTTCTTTAGATACAATTTTGGTTCCCGTGCTCCACAATACAATTCTATCCGAGAAGAACCATTGCGCACCAATCATCAAACCCGCAATCATTGAAATTGGAAGTATTCCTAATCCAAAGTACATGGCAATAAAACCCAAGAATGCCAAATAGATCAGCGTAAGGGCTAGGAAACTGATTGCCATTCTAAAAGTTAGTTCTAAATCTCGTTGCATGTTTGTCATATTATGGACTTGTTTCATAATTTAAAACTTGAGAATCAATTTTTAATAGAAATGACTTGATGTGTAAAGAATTGATTGGACCTTAGAGATTACTCTTATCCCAATGGCAATCGCAATTACATCCTTTTTGGCATTTGACTCGCTTACAGTCAGAACACACATTTTGTTTCCAGAAGTGATCTCCATCCATGATATCTCACATATGTTTAGAACATCATTGCATAATAATCGTGATATTTGCGTCTTACATAGACGTCACCTGGCTCGTTAATATGACCATATATGCAAATAATGATAATTGTCAGACAATAATTCTCAGATAAACATACGAAGCACCACCTATGAGGATATTCCAAAGATTGTGGAATTGCAAGAAGTTTCTTTTCCACAGATGGCAATCGAAGGGATGATCTTCAAGAAACATCACTTGGAGAGTCATTTGAAAGTATTTCCTCAGGGTCAATTTATTGCAGAATATGACGGACAAATTGTAGGCTCGGTAAGTAGCGTAATAGTCAAACTAGACCCCGAGTACAAGGAACACACTTGGGGGGAGGCTTGCGGTGGACCAGAATTTAGAAACCATGATCCTAAAGGTGATAGCCTTTATGGTGCTGATGTATCAACACATCCTGATTATCGTAGACTTGGAATTGCAACATTACTCTATGATGCAAGAAAGAATCTTTGCATTACATTAAATCTGAGGAGAATAATAGCAGGTGGAAGATTGTTCAACTATTGCGAATTTGTAGATAAAATGTCTCCTGAGGAGTATGTCCAAAAAGTAATTGAAGGTGAAATTGATGAACCCGTACTTGGCTTTCAACTAAAAAATGGATTCAAGTTTATCAAGATTTTAAAAAATTATCTTAAGGATAGTAGATCATTAGACTATGCTACTTTCATAGAATGGAAGAATCCCGACTATAAACAGGTGATTTGATTGATAATTGATTGTCATACTCATCTAAACCGATATGCCGCTATAGAAAATATTCCACACCTTGAAGATAGAGTGAAGAAATTACTTTTAGAAATGTCTAATCATAACGTAGATTATTCTCTAGTTCTCTCATCATACAAAGTAGATGAAGAACGACCATCCACACGACAGTTGATTGAAGCTACAAAAAAGTATGATAACATTGGTCTAGTTGCAGGATTTAGTATTGAAAATCATACCAGTGCTGATCTGAAACAATATCGCAAATGGATAAAAGAAGGTTTTGTGAAAGGACTCAAGATTTATTGTGGTTATGAACACTATTACCCATACGACAAGAGATATCAAAAAGTCTATGATACTTGTGTAGAATTTGGAATACCGGTGATGGTGCATACTGGTGATACATTTTCTGAGAAAGGCAAGCTGAAATTTTCACATCCTCTTAATCTGGATGAAGTTGCAGTAGATAATCCTGAACTAAAAATTGTCATGTGCCATCTTGGAAATCCCTGGATTGAAGATTGTCAGGAAGTAGTATACAAAAATGATAACGTTTATGCCGATATGTCGGGCCTGGCAGTTGGTAAATTTGACCACTTTTTTGAAGAAATAATGGTAGAAAAAGTCGCAGAATTGATAAACTATGCCGGAGAACCGCGTTATCTACTATATGGCACTGATTGGCCAATCTCTGATATGGGTTCATACATTAATTTTGCTTCAAAATTGAAATTAAAGAAGGAATACAGGAACAAATTGATGTACCAGAACGCTAAAGACCTCTTCAATATCTAAAATTCAATATTCTAGAAAAATTCTAGATTATATTTAGAAGATATCTTTCTTGT
>JANXYF010000122.1 GCA_025350175.1 Nitrosopumilales archaeon
CCATGCTCAATCCTAGATACAAAAATGCAACAGAGTTTGCAAAGAATGCAATCATCTCCCAAAAGTTAGATGTGTATGCTCTTACTTTTTCACTTATGATGTGAGGCTTTCTCATAATCACTCCAAACCATAACCCTGCAGCAGCTGCTGCAACAAGGCCTGAGAGACCAAGTGAATTTGCAATTACGACAGAACCAAAAAGTACTGCTACTGAGAGTGCGGTTTCAGAAAATGGCTCTTCTAATAATCTGTGTAAAAATTGTGAACCTGCAGCAAGTCCAACTCCAATTGCAATTCCACCGAAGAAAACGATAGCAAATTGTCCAATTGTTTCTAAAATGTTGACATTAATTGCAGCTGAAGTGCTTGGTGAAAGTAATGATCCTTCAGCTACTGATATAGCTATGATTGAAGAAAATATGATTGCGCCTGTTGCATCATTAAAACTAGCTTCTGATTGCATCAGTGTAGCAAGTTGACTTGGAACTTTTACTCTCTTGAAAACTTCAATTACAATTGCTGCATCAGTTGGAGCAATTAATGCAGCAAAAGCAAATGCAACAATTGTTGGTAGTCCTGCAAGATATGATAGTAATAGTCCACCAACTATAGTTGCAACTCCAACTCCAACTGTAGATAACAATAATGATGATATTCTGACTGTCTTGAAGTGTTCACGATCTATTCTCATCATCGCTTCAAAAATTAGAGGGGGGATGACAAAGTACAGTATCCATTTTGGATCTACCTTGAATCCTGAAATGTTTGGAATGCCATGACCTGTAAAATCTAGAACTGAAATTGAAATTCCAATGACCACAAGAATCATTGTGTATGGAATCTTTATTTTTGTTGCAATCAAGGTAGCAAGAAAGATTGTTACTAGAAAGACTGGAATTAAATACTCATTTGATAAAATGTGACCTAGACTTGATTCGGACATCTTTAGACTCTAGTATCTAAATTATAAAAATCGTTCCTAGATTATGATAATTTTTTGATTATTTTCTTCGATTTAGCTGTTGATCGTCATTCATTATTAGGATTTTAAATCCATGAAAATTCCCCAAAAACCTGCAATGAGAAACAATATTGTTATGATTCCTACTCTCCGACGTGAGAGATTTTTCATTAGAGACTTTGATTTTATGATACAAACATTCAGAGTGTCTTACTGATATTCTAAAAATCAAAGAAATAATTAGTTATCTAAAATTCTTTTCTTACACTTTGGATAAATCTTGCATGGATTCTTATTCTTTCTAAGGTTTGAGCAAGTTTCATTCCAGTACCAGGAACATGATGTTTTGTAAAGAATTTCTTGATCTCTTTTTCTTTTTCCAAGTCTGCTTCAATTGAAACACTACCAATTATTCTATTAAGAAGTGGATTTCCAACTCCAAATCTTGATACAATTCCCTTCCAATTTTGCTTTATCCATGGCCAGACAAGTTCTTTTCCTTGTGGGTTTGTTACCATCCTTGCAATAGGCTGGAATAGGTTTTGTGTTCTAACCTCTTTTGAAAGTGTAAATGAAAGTGTTTTTGATAGTAACTTTTTGTCTTGAAAGTTTGCAAGTGAGCTTAATAATCTGACCATTTCCTCCTGTGTTGGTGCTTTACGATACAAACCAAGTATTTTTTGATATGTAGAAGCGTTGCCACTCCATGCTATTATGGAATAGATTGGACCACGTAGATCTGGACTCAACTGTCCAGTTTTTAATAGATTAGAAAATCTTGATTTTGCTTCTGAAATTATTTTTTCATCTTCCAGTCTTCCAAGTGAGCTAATTATCTGTCCACGAAGAAGTGCAGTGGTTGGTTTTTCTCCCTTGACTATGTCCCATCCCAGTCTTGAAAATACCCTGTTAAAGAAATCTTGATTAAATTCTTTAATCTCTTGCCAAACTTTTTCTTTTGATAATATCGTATAGAAAAAGTTCAAACTTCCTATAATATCTGATAAAACAACATAATCATCTTCTTCCTCGTAATGTCTTACAAAGTCCAAATAATTCTTGAATGATATTTGGTTTGAAACACACAATGCAAATAGATCATGGTGAATGCTCCATCGATCAACATTTGATATTGCCTTTTCTTCAACTCTCTTTCCAAGTGATTCTAGAGCAGTTTCATCATATTTTACTCGATAAAATCCCTTTTGACCATCATTTACCTTGAACCAATCTTCCTTGTAGGGGATTGTTACATGCCCTTTCATTAGTTTGTTAACTACCCTGTCGCCAGTTCTAACAGAGAGTGGAATTATCCAATTACCTTGTTTTGTCTTTCCGTTATCTTCTAAGAGAAACCTTCTCTGGGATAATCTTAATTTTGAATCTTTTACCTGTGCCTCAATGACTGGATATCCTATCTGTCTTACCCATGTGTTCATCATCTGTCTTACTGGTTGTCTTGATATTGCACCCAATGAGTTCCAAAGATCTTCTGTTGTCGCATTAGCATATTCATGTTTTTTGAGGTAACCGTGCAATCCTTTTTGAAAATTATCTTCTCCGATAAAATTTTCAAGCATCATTAATACACACCCGCCCTTGTTGTAACTAATTTCATCAAATATCTGTCTAACATCTGCAGGACTTTTTACTGGAACATCAATTGGGTGTGATGATTTTAAAGAATCAAGACTTAGTCCGCCTGTCATCTCTGAAATGAGAAACTGATCCCAAAAGTCCCACTCTGGATATAATGTATCAACTGCCTTTGTTGCCATGAATGTGGCGAAACTCTCATTGAGCCATAGATCATTCCACCATTTCATTGTGACCAAATTACCAAACCACTGGTGTGCTATTTCATGTGCAATTACTTCTGCAATGTGTTGTTTTGTTTCAGTCGATGATGTCTTTGGATCATACAATAGTATTGTTTCTCTAAATGTAATTGCACCCCAATTTTCCATTGCTCCTGATGCAAAGTCAGGTATTGCAATCATGTCAAGCTTGGGTAATGGATATTTAATTTTGAAATATTTCTCAAAATATGAAAGGAACTGTTTTGTAAATTCTAATGATAATTTTCCTTGATGCTTCTTTCCATATGTTGTGATTACTCGTATCAATGTCTTACCAGACTTGCTTGAAATGTATTCAAATTCTCCTACTGCAAGATAGAGAAGATATGTAGACATTATTGGAGTGGTATCAAACCTGTATAGTGTCTTTAGCCCTGTCTTTTTCTTTGATATTACTGGCATGTTTGAAATTGCGGTATGGTTATTGTCAACTAGAAGAGAGACATCAAATGTTGCCTTGGCCTCTGGTTCATCCCAACAAGGAAATGCTCTTCGTGCGTCAGCTGCCTCAAATTGAGTAGTTGCAAGATGTTTTTCTTTTCCTTTATACTTGTACTTGCTTCTATAGAATCCTACTAGCTTGTCATTTAGTTGTCCTATGAAATCAATTGAGAGAATTGCGGTACCTGATATTTTTTGAGGTAATGTGATGATTAATTGCTCTGTTTTTGCATCAAGTTGTATCTTTGGCTTTATCTCTCTTCCATTCAAAAATATTTGACACTTTTTTATTTCAAGTTCTGCAGCATGTAGAACTATTTTACTTGCTGGTCTTGATACTTTAATTGATATCTTTTCTGTTCCTCTGAATGTGAATTTCTTAAAGTTCGGCTCAAATTCTATATCGTAATGTATGGGGAAGATATCCTTCACAAGATTTTGGTTCTAATATACACGTAATATACTTTCTAATGTAGAGTTCTAACTAACCAATGGATAAAATGAACGCCAAAAAATACTATTGCAACTGATTTTACTGTTTTACCTGTTGTCATTGCGATAGTATACTTTACAATGCTGTATCTTTTTGTTCCAGCTATGATTGACACAACGTCACCAATTATGGGAATCCATGGAGAGAAGAAAATTATTGTAGACCAGCCATACTTTGTCATTATGTTGATACTTTTTTGCTCATATTTTTTTTCTGGAGTCTTTCGAAGTCTACGTAATAATCTTCCATTATAGCCAAGATAATATGCGATATAACCGCCAACTATGGA
Source organism: Nitrosopumilales archaeon (assembly GCA_025350175.1). GTDB lineage: Archaea > Thermoproteota > Nitrososphaeria > Nitrososphaerales > Nitrosopumilaceae > Nitrosotalea. The sequence continues at coordinate 4,044 of JANXYF010000122.1, forward strand.
ACTGGATGTTAACACCAAAAATACTTCTACCGGTTTTACTCCTCCTAACAGCAAAGCAGATACCGTTAACTCTGTAGGGATTGGAATAAAACTTGAAAACATTCCATTAAAAAATAAACCCAAGAGTCCATATTTAATAAATATGATATCATGCAGTACAGAATTTATAAACTCACTAAGCATTGACTAAAATTTCTTCTAGCTTGTTTTAAATGAATTGCCATATTTTACATCATGATCATATATTGCATTTCCAATTTTCTTGAGCAGTTTAGCTTTTGATTTTTGTGCTTTTTTATCATGACTATAGTCTTTTTTCTCTATCAGATCATGCAGTCTTTCAAGCTCTTCTCTTGATAGTACATTGACTCCTTTTGTAAATACAATATCTAATAGTTGGAGCCTTTCAAGATCATCACTATTATCTTCCACAATATTTGTTACTCTATCTTTAATATTTGTCTTACATGGAAATAGATTGTGCTTTACAAGGTATCTGTATCATTTCACCAGAATCATATCAAAATAATAGGCGATCACATTGAAATTGGTATTATGACAAAACCTGTAAAAGGAGAAGCTAATCTTGAAATAATAAAAAAAATTGCAAAACACCTCGATATACCAAAATCTAATGTAAGAATTGTGGCGGGTGAAAAATCTAAAGACAAGATAGTAGAAGTAACACAACAATCTACCAAACCCTAAAAAATAAGAGTAATTCAATGCTACTTGTGAACAAGTCTATCACTGCATTGCTTTTTAGTATAATGTTGTTTTCTACTATTCCAGCTGGATATTCTCAAATGAAATCTGGTGCTACACTTGAAAATGGTATGTGGAACACAAAGGTTGGAAAACAAGTACAGATAACAACTGATGTTGCCAATGGCCAAGATAGGGCTCAACCCTTTGCGTATATCGTTCAAATACAAAATCAAGATGGTGTTGTGTATTCTTTATCTTGGATTACGGGAACACTTGATGCAGGACAATCACTTAGTCCGTCTCAGTCATGGATGCCTACTGCTCCTGGTACTTATACTGCACAGATCTTTGTATGGGCAAGTGTGGATAATCCTGATGCGTTATCTCCACCACTTACAATGAAGATTATAGTATCGTAAATTAGTATCAGTTATAATTTAGAAATTTTAAATCACATGTGTGGATAGAGCTAGAAAGATCTCAACTTACCTCATAATAGCAGTAGCATTTGGTTTTAGCATATACTTTTTTGTCTCACCCTTTCTTGGTTCTCAAGATCAAAGCCTGATACCTAGTTTAAATCAAAGTCCGGATGC
>JANXYF010000102.1 GCA_025350175.1 Nitrosopumilales archaeon
GGAGAATCAGAAAATGCAATATGCTTAATTCCTATTCCATAAGAAATTCTTGCAGCTTCTGGAGAGCAAAAACTAACGGTCAAATCAGGAGAAAACTTTACTATCAAATCTAAGAGATGATTCATTCTCTGGATGCTTGAATGAAGTTTGCCTTCTTTGGTAGAACCACCATGTTTTCCAATTAATCTGAGATTTACGTTCTTTATCTTGGCTAGCTCCACAACTTCGCGATAATTTCTAGAAGTACAAAGTATTTTGTGATTTTTACTCAATTTGCTTACCATTGGAGCAAAGAAAAGTAGCTGTTTAGGCGTCAGAATATCAAACCAAATTTTCAAACATTTTTGATATAATCTAAGGGTGGAAAAAGTTTTTCTTAGCCCGTACTCCTAGTCAGGATGAAATGGTTGCAACGAAAATTGTTGTATATGGCTTAAGTACTGAAGGATATTCGATTGCATGTCAAATGGCAATCAAAGGAGCTGATGTCTTTATAGTTGATGAATCTGCTCATATGGCAATTTCTCTCAAGGCAGAGATTGCAAAGACCTATCCAAATGTAACATCATTAAAAGAAGATGAACCGCTCTTAGGTGTTGAACCAATAGATGTTGCAATATCTCACGCTGAATATCTTTTCTTTGCTCCCCGCATAAGAAAGACAGGTCAAGAAGCAAAGATGGAAATCCATTCAAAATTCAAAGATGCTACATCTTCAATAAAGAAAGGTGGTTCAGTAATTTACAATCTTTCAACTTGAATAGGAGGGAATAATGAAACTATTTCTCTTCTTGAACATGTTTCAGGTCTTGAAATGGGAAAGGGAATATCTTATTTTTATTATCCACTTTCAAAAAATAATTTTCCAGAAATCATTGGTTCATTTAATGCAAAAGATGATGACAAGCTAGCCAAATTATTAGAGTCCGATAAAAAAGGAAAAAAATTCGTGTCTATATCTTCGGCAGAAATACTGCACGCAATAAAAATTCTAACTCAATTTTCAAGTCTATCAAGTGTTCTAGAAGTTTCCAAATTTGCACAAGACGAGCAAACAAGAAAAGATCTAGTTCTGACTGAATATAATAATCTCTTTCTTGATGATATGACTAACGGACTTTACGATTTAAGATCCCTTGGAACATCTGTTGAAGGGGCTGGTACAATGATGTACTTGGTAAATGGAAGTATAAAGGGAATAGAGGGTTATGTCAAGAGGTTAATTGATGAAATTCGTTCTACTTTGAAGAAAAATGAACTAAAAGCAAGTAGAACAAAAGTAGTTTTGGTATGGACTCAAGATTCCTATGAAATGCGTGGAGATAAAGTAGATATGCTAAATTCACTTGTTACAAAACTGCGTGATTATATTGGTGATGTCGAAATACATCAAGGACCTGAATTAGACATTTTCCATAGTGATAAGACAACTATTATTGTAGCATGCTCAAAATTTGATTACGACAAAATAACGAAGAATGGAAAAGACTCTGATGTTATAGTAATTAAAACAAATCCTCTTTGTGAGATATTATAATAAGGGTAATGTATTGAAAAATAATATTAGAATTGTCTGACACAAATGATGTATCTCAAAATGAAGTAGAAGAAACTCAAGAACTTCATAAAAAAGATGATGAAATTGAATCAACACAAGAACTTGTGGATGCATTAAAAATTCAATTAGAGAAGGAAAAAGAAAAAGTATCTTCATATGAAACAAAAATCCAATACTTGCTTGCTGATTTTGAAAATCTGAAGAAAAGATCAGAAGTTGATGTTCAGACCCGTGTTAATTCAATTTCTGACGGAATTGTTCTCAAATTTCTGGGAATATATGATGATTTTATTCGTGCCAAAGATGTCTTGTCAAAACAGAGTATCAACACCGAAGGTCTAGATGCTATTTTAAAAAATATGGATACGTTTCTAGTAGAATTTGAAGTAAAACCAATTGAGGCAGTTAGTGAGATTTTTGACCCAAGATTGCATGAGGCTATCTCTGTAAAAGAAGATCTAACATTAGATGATAATGTCATTACTACAGAATTTCGTAAAGGATATATTTTGAAGGACAGAGTTATTAGACCAAGTTTAGTGGAAATATCTAAGAGACATATCTAGGAGATAAATGAAAATGGCTAAAATTATCGGTATTGATTTGGGAACAAGTAATTCTGCGGCAGCTGTAATGATGGGTGGAAAACCTACTTTAATTCCAGCATCTGAGGGAACTACTGTTGGAGGAAAGGCTTTTCCTTCCGTTGTAGGACTTACAAAAGATGGCCAACTCATCGTAGGAGAGCCAGCCAGAAGACAGGCAGTAACAAATCCAGAGGGTACAGTTGTAGCAGCAAAAAGAAAGATGGGAACAGATCACTTTTTTAAAATTTATGATAAAGAATACAAACCCCAACAAATTTCTGCTTTTATTCTACAAAAAATAAAGCGAGATGCTGAAGCATTTATTGGTGAGAAAATTGAAAAAGCAGTAATCACAGTACCTGCATACTTTAACGATAATCAAAGACAGGCAACCAAAGACGCTGGTCAGATTGCAGGTCTTGACGTTGTAAGAATCATAAATGAACCTACTGCTGCCGCACTTGCATTTGGTTTAGACAAATTAAAACAAGATATGAAGATCATGGTATTTGATTTAGGAGGAGGTACACTTGATGTAACCATAATGGAAATGGGTGGAGGTGTCTTTGAAGTTATGAGTACTTCAGGAGATACTCAGCTTGGAGGAACTGACATGGATAAAGTTATGATTGACTATGTTGTTGACAGCTTTAGAAAAACATCTGGAATAGATATTTCTAAAGATAGTGCAGCCATGGTACGAGTACGAGAAGCTGCAGAAAAAGCAAAGATTGAACTTTCTTCTATATTTGAAACTGATATCAATCTCCCGTTTATTTCATATGACCAATCTTCTGGTCCAAAAAATCTTGAATTGAAAATAACTAGAGCAAAGTTTGAAGAACTCATAAATCCAATTGTAGAAAGATGCAGACCATCAGTTACAAAGGCCATGGAAGACGCAAAACTTTCTCCAGCTGATGTTAGCAAAATTATCTTGGTCGGCGGTCCTACTAGAATTCCTCTAGTCAAAAAATTTGTGGCTACTTTAATGGGAAAAGAAGCCGAAGCAGGAATAGATCCAATGGAGGCAGTTGCATTAGGAGCAGCTGTTCAAGCAGGAATTATTGCAGGTGAAGTTACAAGTGATATTGTACTTCTGGATGTAACTCCTCTTACACTTGGTTTAGAAGTACTTGGAGGATTACGAGAACCCATAATTGACAGAAATACCACCATTCCTACATCTAAGAGTAAGGTCTTCACAACTGCTGCAGATAATCAAACTGCAGTGACTATTCATGTAGTTCAAGGAGAAAGACCAATGGCTGTAGACAATGTATCCCTTGGAAGCTTTAATCTCTCAGGAATTCTTCCTGCACCACGAGGAATTCCACAAATCGAAGTCAAATTTGACATAGATGCAAACGGTATACTCAATGTTGCAGCAAAAGATCTAGCTACACAAAAGGAAGCAAAAATAACTATATCTGCAAGTACA
>JANXYF010000174.1 GCA_025350175.1 Nitrosopumilales archaeon
TAGATGGAAAGATTGATCCAGCAAAAATGAAAGTTAGTTGTACTTGTACTAGAGTTCCAGTATTAGATGGACATACTGAAACCGTTTTTGTAGAGACTGCAATACATGTTGATCCAGAAAATGTTAGAAAAGCTATGCAGGACTTTTCCAATAGTGTAAGTGTTACAGGATTACCCTCTGCTCCAAAAGAATATCTCATGGTTAACGAGGATCCTACAAGACCACAGCCAAGATTAGATAGAGAGATCAATCAGGGAATGACTACAGTAGTTGGAAGATTAAGAGAAGACACAGTGTTTGATAATGGTATAAAGTATGTACTCTTTTCACATAATGAAAAGATGGGCTCTGCAAGGGGCGCTGTATTATTAGCAGAAATGTTATACAAAAAAGGTTACATCTAGTAAATTACAGAATTATAGAAATTTTATACTAACAACTTTAATAAGATCCAATTATTCACAATAATTGGGGTTTTGAATGGCAAAAGTTGATGATTTAGACATGACAATCTTATCGGAATTATCACAAGATGCAAACATATCAGTTCCACGAATTTCAAAGAAGATTAACGTAAATTCTTCTGTAGTATATAGTAGAATTAAGAGATTAATCAAGAGAAAACTCATTGAGCGTTTTACAATAGTAGTAAATGATAGAGAACTAGGATATACCGTAAAAGCACTCACTGGAATAAACATGGATTCAAAGATGAGGGACAATGTGATTCAAGAACTAATGAAGATTCCAGAAGTAAGAGAGATTTCAGAAGTAACAGGAAGATTTGACATCATTGTAACCATGTATGCTAAAAACCTCGATGAAATGCATCGACTAATATCTGAAAGATTAGGAAGAATTCAAGGAGTTCAGCGTTCAGAGAGTTTCATTGAAATGAAAAGGACAACAAAGCCAATGCCTTACAAACCAGTAAAATAGCAAAAGTGATATTTTCAACCTATAAATAAGTAATAAGTTCCAAATGTGGGTAAGAGTGTGCTAACAACAAAAGCAGGTTCAAGAATTAAGGTATACTATGAAGTTACCAAGCCAAAGATATGGTATCTCCTTGTTTTCACAGCGATAGGAGCAGCCGTTACTGCGTCCAATCTGTATCATATTCCGATATCACCACTAACTTGGAGTCTTCTCGTAGGTAGTGTAATAGCTGGCTCTGCTGCCGCAAATACGCTGACAAACTACAATGACAGAGACATCGACGTAATAATGGAACGCACAAAGGACAGACCCATTCCAAGTAGGAGAATTTTTCCTGCTGAAAAGGCACTATATTTTGGATTAATTCTTGCAGGAATTTCACTAGTCAGTTCATTTGCCATAAACATGTGGGCAGGTATCTTCATGGCCTTTGGACTAGTTGATAACATTCTGATTTACAGCAAGTTGCTCAAAAGAACAAGTAGAACAAACATTGTTCTAGGAGGTTTTTCAGGAGGAGCACCTGCAATGATTGGATACGTAGCAGTTACAAGTACAGGTCTATGGGATTTAGGATTAGTAATGGCAGGATTAGTTTTTGTTTGGATTCCTATGCACATTTGGAGTCTTACACTTCACTTCAAGGAAGATTACAACAAAGTCAATGTTCCCATGTTAACTGCTGTAGAGTCTGAAAAGACATCAGTTAGGGTTATTGCTGGAACAACTCTTATGATGGTTCTCTTTAGCGTGCTCCCCTTTTTCATGACGGGTACTTCTGGAAAGCATCTATTTCATGAAGTATATCTTTACACAGCAATTGTTTCTGGTGCAATAATGGTTGCACTAAGTACATGGCTACTTGTAAAACCATCTGAAAGAGCATCGTGGACATTGTTCAAGTTTTCAAGTCCATATCTTGCAATACTGTTTATTGCATTGATGATTGATTCTGCACTCTAGTTTTAACACGTATCTTTATTTCAAGTAATTTTTTAATGACATATTATTTACACCAGGAATTTTTGCAATTTCAAATCCTTCTGCTCTTTTTGAAAAAGATTTGGTGGCATCAATTCCCATCTTAGTGGTAAGAAGTTTTTTCTGATCACTTGAAGGATCTAGGCTAGAGCCTCTCACTTTTGGTACTATTACTAGATCCTTGTCTGCTTGGAATCTAGTAGCCATTGCGTATTCAACAGCAACTGGATCAGATGGATCAATGTCATCATCTACTACAACCACATTCTTGAGGGATCTGTGAGCAGAAAATGCCGCAGCAATAGCCTTTTTTGGATCTGAATCATGTTTTTTTGAAATTTGAACTACGGCATGTAACCATTTACAACCACCCTCAGTTAGTACAACATTCTTAGTTTGTGGTAAGATTTGCTTTAGTTCCTTGTTTATCTTGGCTTCAATAGGCATTCCCATTAGTAATTGATGTTCGGAAAAGCCAGCTAATACATCGTGAAAGATGGGATTATTTCTATAGTATATTTTGTCAAGCTCAAAAACTGGTTGGGCTCTTTTGAAATCATATGTGCGAAGCATTTCTACCATCCATTCCTTGTGGGTCTTGTCCTTGAGAATTCTTCCTTCTATAATTATTTCTGATTCTGATGGTACGTGCATTCCAGAATAAGGCGATATTGAAAGTGTAAGTTTTTTGTTCAACAATTCATTTGCAATGTCAAGCTCATCTTTTCCCCAGTCAGCTTGATATGCCCCTGCAATAGAAACAGCTGGATGAACACCTATTGATATAGCAACTTTAAGATCTTCACCGTGTTCTTTTGCATAGACAAATGTTCTATGAAGGTGTCTTCCTTCTACCATTCTAATGGAGAAATGTTTGTCATCGATTCGCAATAATCTATTAAATGATGAGTTTTGTGTACCCATTTCCTGATTTTTAGTATAAATAATTGATGAAGTAATGAAAGGTCCCGGTTCTTTTTCAAAATGAGTTACTATTGGCAAGGTAAAAAGATCCTTTGATTGATTTTCCATGAATTTGGCCTTTTTGCTTATTTTTGGTTTTGACGTATGTTTTATAGCAGAAATTACTTTTTGGTGTATCTTGTCTTCTGTAGAGCCAACCGCATAAGCAAATCTCTTTCGTGTTCCAACCAAATTTGAAACTATACGGAATTTACTATCCTTGATATTTTCAAACAATATTGCTTTTGAACCATCCATTCTGGCAGTTACTGCCGCAATCTCAAATTTTGTTGAAACTTTCTTTTTTACTATAGCCAATTCACCCTTTTTAGAAAGGATGTCCAGATAGCCTCGCATATCAGAAGTCATTGCTTTATAATCTCCATTAATTCATTCATTAGAACTTTCATACTATCAAGATCTAGATCTTTTTCAATATTTAATGAAAAAATACAGATCCCATTTATTGTCGAAGCTACTCGCTCTGATACCATCTTAAGAAAAATTGTTTCAGATTTTGATGGTATAACAGCAGCTGTACTTATTCTTCCACCTGAACTAATAGAAACAACTAGAGTACCAATCCTTTCCTTTCCTTCAGAAATAGAAATAAAACTTCCATTGTCGTATGGAAGAATCTGTACAAAAAAGTCTCGATGATTCACTTTGACGGTTTTTTTTGTATAGCCGACTTGTGAGATCAACAGTTTACTTCAGCTTACTACGTCTATATTGCTACCGGCGCTAAAGATACTTTCTTTGTAACTTTTGCAGTCTTAGCATTTTTTGCTGGCTTTACTAGCATTGGCTCTAGCTCTATTTTTTCTACTGCAACTTTTGCAGTCTTTGCCTTTGCAGTCTTTGCCTTTGCAGTCTTTGCCTTTGCAGTCTTTGCCTTTGCAGTCTTTGCCTTCTTTGTTGGCTTAACTGCTATTGGCTCTAGCTCTATCTCCTGTACTTCTGCAGCTTTTACAGCAACAGCTTCAAGTTGATCAGCCTCGACTCTAGCTCGTAATTTTGCTTTGTATTTTAGATTTCGTGGTTTAGTTCTTAGTCTATATCCACAGCAAGGACACCAAAGACCTTCCCATTTTATGAAAATTTCACAAATTTGGCATCTTTTTTGTCCTGATGCGTAACGACCAGTTCCTACCGGCTTTTGTGCTTTGTATCTTGTGCATATTCCTTTGCATGTCATATGTTTCGACATATTATAGTAATAGTAATTATTTAAGCATGGATCAAAAATTTTTATAATTTTAAGACGTATTTTATGAAATAATTACTTTTAGGCCTTATTTGGAGCTGGATAGTTTTCAAGAAAAAAATGAAAAACACTATAAATATCTATCGTTCTTTTACATCTTGAACTAAAGATCATCCTTAAATGAAACATCGGTAAGTTTTTTACGAATTTCATTATTTTTAGCCCATTCTTGAAAGAGGAAGGACAAGATGCCTGTAACCTTCTCTTTGTGTGATACATCTAGCAGATATCTTATCACGCTCTCCCCGCTTGTTGAAATTTCTTATCCTCAATGATGTTTTTCGCTCATCTACAAATTCTAGTTCAAAGTGTGAACAGAATTGAAGATTAAGTGAATTTACAATATGCCGAGCAATTCGCATAGTACCATTTCCTATTTTTACAACTTTTCTTTGAGCGTTAATTTCTACCAAAATTTTGACAATGTGTGATACCAGAACATCAACAGACGTATAAAATGAACTCTCGATTTCTTTTTCATAGTAAAAAATTGATAGCCCAATTCTACTACCTGGATCAATTCCAATTACTAGTGAACTCTTGTTAAGTCCAGATTGTAATTTTTTGACTATTTTTGCTTTTACGATAGTTGGATGATGATTGAATTCATCATCCAAAAGAACCAAATTAGTTGGAATTTGTAATGATTCAGGCAGGGTAGTAAGAATTAGTCTTCTGTCGGAACATGTTATTTCTTCAGGTAATATAGAATCATAATTTAGTTTAAGACATTTCAAGATATTTACAAATTTAAAATATGATTTTCCGGATACCGTTGCCACTGCTATGTTATTTTGTGGTTGGTAGAGTATGATCAAGAATATGTATTAGAAAATTTAAGGATTGTTTGTGTGTTGTTTTTGATCAATGAATTTTATTTAGTTGTCAATAGTAGAATTGCTCTTGCGAGATCCCCTTTTGCCTCAGTCAAGGCATTTGTTGCCACTTCTGGAGATACATTAGCTTGTTGTGCTACAAGCAGTATATCTTCTTGACTAAAGATAGGCACTTCGAGTTCTCTTTCCTCATAGCTTTCAGCAATTATTTGGAAAATTGAGTTATCTTTTGCTTTCATTTCAGTAACTGATGGTTTTGTAATTATGATCTCTTTTGTATCTGTCTTAATTATGACTTCTTGTACATTCTGTATGTCTTTCATTTCAAGACCCATTTTGTCCAACATTCTTCGCATCTCACGGTTTCCGCCACGCATCATGGTATATTCATACTCCACTGTTTGTACTTTTTAAACTATCTCTGATCTTTATCGCTACTCCTTTTTTAAACGACAGTATCATTCTTGTAGATAATACAGCCTTACCAACTGCGATTACTTTGTCATTATGAAGTACTGCTACATCTCCACCTATCATTATGTTCTTTCCACACCAGGTTACATGCTTACAAAACACAGAGCTGCCTTCTTGAACAAAGGCCTTTGAGTCATCATCAATTTCAAGGCAGTTTTCTTTGAACTTTTTACTCTTCAGAAGTATCTGAGCAAAAAATGGAGTAATAGCAAGACCACCATCTGTTCTTAACGTACAAAGTAGATTATCATTTTGATGTACGTGCTTTATTCTTCCCGTATTCTTTGAATATTCTATTGACACGTCCTTTGGAAGATATTTTGATACCCCTTGACCAAAAAGTGCATCTAAGGTATACTTGATTTTAAGGACTGAATCCATACGATTCATGCCATTTAGCCGTGTTAATTATTTTTGCAACATGAAAGTTACCTATATAGAAATCCCTACAACTATATAGAATTATCACCATACATGTGATATGGGTACAAATGAAGAAATGAGGAAAATACAGTTTACTGGCAAGTCTTCATACATTGTTTCACTTCCAAAACAGTGGATAATGGATATGGGTCTTAAGCAAGGAGATCAGGTTGCCGTAGTAAGACAAGGAGTTTCCAATTTACAAATTGTACCATTAAAGCATCATAACAAACCTACAGGTACTGAAGAAGCATCAATTGAGATCAAACCAGAGGATGCAGATTCTACAATAGTTAGAAAATTGATTTCACTTTATCTTCTGGGATTTACTATCATAAATGTAAAATCAAAGATGGGAAGATTAAAGCCATCTCAGAGAAATTCTATCAAAGATGCAGTAAAGGGTATTCTGATGGGAACTGAGATTACTGCTGATTCCACTGAGGGTATTACTATTCAAGTACTCATCAATTTATTCGAACTTTCAGTTGATGGGGCATTAAAAAGAATGTTGATAATAGCAAAATCAATGCAAAACGATGCTCTA
>JANXYF010000179.1 GCA_025350175.1 Nitrosopumilales archaeon
CTCTAAGATTTAATTTCATAAAATATGGATAATTGTATGCAAAGTTTACAACATACTGCGCTTGCTCTGGCATCTTTGTCTTTAAAAGATCAAAGACATGTTTTGAATTATACATGCAATCATCATAGTCTTTCTTGATTCCCAGTTGTTTTATTTCATCTGGGACAACATATCCGTGATTTGTTGTAAGCAATTGTCTTTCAAGTGTCAGTACACGATGTCTGTGAAAGTCTCGAAACATTCCAAAGTTTGTAAGAAAATCAAAAGTGTATTCAGTCATTTCAAATGCACGTGGAGGCCTCTGTCTTCTATTTTGTCGAAGACCTGCAAATGTGTCAATTATTTTTTTTCTATCTGATTGCTTTATCTTTCTGACTTGGGCAAGTATGTCTCTAAAAGAAACTCCGTTTGACTGTTCATATAATATTGAAGAAATTATTTTCTCTTCTGCTTTACTCTGGGATTCAAAATCAACTAAGTCTACAAGGAATTTTCTTTTTCCTTTTGTTTTTAGATATTTTTTATCTAGCGCACTTGATTTTGTTTTGATGTCTTTCAGATATTTCTGCAATGACTTGCCATGGTTATCATCTGCCCTTCTTACAAATGACTTGATTGTTGTATTCAACTCGCGATGAATCTTTTCTGCAAGAATTCTTTCTTCTTCTAGGCCAGAAGAATAGAGTATGGTTAACAGGTACTCAAATGCTCTACCATTTCCTGTAATTCCTACATTAGTGAGAGTGGATGCAGGAAGTATTCCTCTGAGAATGTCTAGAGCCTTGGCTCTAATTGTTGCATTGTAGATTCTAGTAGCGGATTTTACCTCATCCTCACTAGATAACTTGGAATAGACAACATCGACTCCCTTGGAATTTCTAAACTTTTGATTCTCTATTGGCTCTTGTTCTTGCATATAGTTTATCACTGGCTGGATATTTTTTGAATAAACTTCAAAGTCTAGATTGCATGCCTCTAGATATTTATCAGCATACTTGGAACTCGTTATTTCTGACTCTCTGTAAAACTTGAACTCTCCATTTACTTTTTTATCCCATGCAACATATCTTGATGATTTTTCAAGATATGACAATCCTATTCTTCTATCTTCAATTTTTTTTACTGCGATATTTGACAGACCTTCAACTGCAATCTGGGCTTCGCCAAGTTCTGCAACAGAATCGTCTCCGTATTCCAATAATACTTTATTGTAAAATTCTTCACCTCGATTTTCATTTTGTAAAAATTCGTCAAGAAATATTTTTCTCATACTTTTATCAGTTCTGCTGTATCTTGACATCAGGGCTCCCCTGTCAACTTGTCTTGGACTGATTATTGCAAATACTGAATCATCTACATTTGAAAAATGTTTTAACAAACTTTGCTTTTCAGAATTTGAAAACTCAGACAACACGATTTGATTTTCAACCCAATTATAAATAACTACTTCTTTCCAATCTGGATCAGGTCAGAAGGCCCAGTCTTTGGTGCATTGTGTTTTGATTGCCATCTAAGTAAAACTTCTTTAAATGATTCAGCTTCCTGCGGATCTTCCGTATACATCAAAGTCGTAACCCATTTCCCATCTCCTGCCGTACCTCCCATGGAATTCATCCAAAAATCTGTTGGCATGTTTTCAAATGCTTTGTGCTTTTCATCTCTGCTCATGTCGACCCATCGTTTAGAGACAAAATGTAGTATCTGATCTAGCTCTTCTTTTGTAATCATTATTGGACCATTACTAATCCTATGATTATAAAATTACGTATTTTTTCATTTTTTTGCAGATCATTAGCTAAAATGATCTTACCAAAACTTGAAAGCTTGTTAACACTTTGTTGATTATATGAAATTTAGAACACCTATCCAATGAGCAAGGAAGAGATCGAATTTATCGGCAAGCAAGTTAAGGACATGTACGGCACCTATATCGGCAAAGTCATAGGTACCATAACTGACATCGATGGAAGTGTACAAACCGTAGGTGTTGATTGTGGTTCTGAAGGACTAAAGCAGATAGCATTCGAACAACTAGTCATACAGGGACAATATGTAATCTTCATCCCTAGATGGAGATTAGATGCCCAAAGATTGTTGCGCGAGAAGGGGCTTACCATGCGCCGTATACGAGCTCTGATGGATATCGTATCTGAAAACGATGACATGAAAGAGGATGCTGAACTGATCCATGAGAAGTATAGGATAAAACTGTTAACTCTGGATGAGACCGAAAGACAAATCAAAGAAAAATTAGAGAAAAGACTTACAGAACTTGAGACTCAGCTAAAGTCAATTCGGATGCTACGATTTGACGCAAAGTTGCAAAACAAGAGCAATGAAATATCTGATGCCAAGTATGACCTAGTCAAAACTCACACGGTCGAAATCATAGAACACATCGAACATGAAAAGGCAGAGATAACAAGTATCCAACGTCGCATCAACGATCTTTCAGTTGAAAGTGGAGAGCGCATCGAGAGTCCCAAACAGGACGTTCATTCAGCCGCCATTTCATATCTTGGAAAGGTAGAAGATCCTCCAACTTCAGTGCCACAAACTCCAATATCTGCTAGTCTGGGAGTTGGTTCCAGTATTCCCACTGCACCGACACCAAGGCCAGTGGCAATTGGAGCCGATGGTGATGAAGCCCAGCAAGATTCAGATTGGCTTAAGAGAATATCATCTTCTTAAAATAATCTGATGGGACGGAGGATTCGCTCCCAACTCCAAATTGAGCGAACCTTTTTTTTAACATACATGCAACTAAACCATATTGGATTCTACTTTTGAAATAGGTCTTGGGAACAATGATATTAAGACTAGAAGCGATGCATCTCAAGACAGCATAAAATTTTGGGAAGGACAAGCTGCTAAACTTTACTGGTTTGAAAAGTGGCATACTGCTTTAGAATGGAGTCCTCCCTTTGCAAGGTGGTTTGTAGGGGGCAAGATTAATGCTTCATACAATGCACTGGATGTAATTGTAAAGAAAAGTCCCAATAAAAAGGCCATAATATGGGAAGGAGAGGACGGAACAAAAAGAGAACTGACATATCAAGAACTATTATCTGAGGTATCAAAACTTGCAAATGCATTAAAATCTCTTGGAGTGAAAAAAGGTGACAGAGTCACAGTTTACCTTCCAATGGTGCCAGAATTGATAATGTCATTGCTTGCCTGTGCAAGAATTGGTGCAATTCACACTGTAATATTTTCAGGCTTTAGTGCAAAATCAATAAGAGATAGAGTAGAAGATTCCAAATCCAAAGTCATAATTACATCAGACGGAGGGACAAGACGCGGCAATGTTATATCATTAAAAGATATTGTAGATGAAGCCATTTCAGACCTTGACTTTGTAGAACACGTTCTTGTTTTAGAACACACAAAAAATAATATCATTATAACAAAACGAGACAAAAAATGGCATGAATTGGTTGCAAGCATGTCATCAACATGTGATGCCGAATCCCTTGACAGTACACATCCACTTTACATTCTCTATACTTCAGGAACAACAGGAAAACCAAAAGGAGTATTGCATGGAACTGGAGGGTATCTTACTCATGTTTTTAGTACATTCAAGTGGATTTTTGATATTCAAGATTCAGATATTTATTTTTGTACTGCAGATATTGGATGGGTTACGGGACACAGCTATATCGTATATGGCCCACTAATGCATGGTACTACTCAGATTATGTACGAAGGTGCACTAGACTATCCCACACCTGCAAAACTATGGGAAATTATATCAAGATACAAAGTTACAATTTTGTATACCACGCCAACTGCACTTAGAATGTTTATGAAATTTGGAGATGAACTTCCAAATTCAAATGATCTTTCTAGTTTGAGATTACTTGGAACGGTTGGAGAGCCAATAAATCCACAAGTTTGGAAATGGTATTTTAAAATAATTGGAAAAGAAAAATGTCCAATTATTGATACATGGTGGCAAACTGAAACAGGAGGTGCATTAATTTCTCCAGTCCCAGGGCTAGAAACAATTCCGTTAAAACCAGGCTCTGCAACAAGACCAGTTCCTGGAGTGACATTGTCTGTAATTGATGAACATGGAAAAGAAGTACCACCTGACTCCAAAGGATTTTTGGTAGTTACAAATCCTTGGCCTGGAATGCTTCTTACATTGTGGGGTGACGATGAAAAATACAAAACAGTCTACTGGTCAAAGTACAAAAACATGTACTATCCTGGTGACTATGCAATTAAAGACAAGGATGGATACATCTGGATGCTTGGAAGGGCAGATGACGTACTCAAGGTAGCAGGCCATAGACTGGGTACTGCAGAATTGGAAAGTGCTTTTGTATCAAACAAGGCAGTGGCAGAAGCCGCAGTATGTGGAATTCCTCATGAAGTAAAAGGTGAATCTATCATATCATTTGTTGTACTAAAAGAGGGAGTTGTACCTACAATACAACTCAAAGAAGAACTGATAAACCATATTAAAAAAACAATAGGCCCAATTGCAGCCCCTGATCAATTATGCTTTGTAAAGAAACTTCCAAAGACGCGTAGTGGTAAAATCATGAGACGGCTCTTAAAGGCAATGGCAAAAAATGAACTAATTGGTGATATCAGTACATTGGAAGATGAAGCATCTGTTGATGAAATAAAGACTGCACTTGATGAACTACAACAAACACTAGACAAGTTATAGCCTTAGACTGAAATTATTTGCATCTTAGAGTTTTCAGTAACATGGAATTTGTCTGTAAATCCAGAAGTTACTTCTAAAACATATTTTGCTTTTTTACCGTCTGCGTTTTGTACTGTACATGATACAGTCTCTAAAGCTGATTTACAAGGTGGAACATTTTTCTCAATATGTATCACATTTCCATTTGCGTCAAACCAAATTATATCTAGTGGAAATTGCATGTTTAGCATCCAAATTGGTACAATCTGTTCTTGACTAAATACAAAGATCATCCCTTGGTCATCTGGAAGTTCATTTTGAAACATTAATCCTCTTGTTTTTTGAGCATCTGTTTCTGCAATTTGTACATCTAGGACCTTGTCATCTATCTTTATCGTCCCTCTTGGAAATTTAACTTCGGCAAGTTTTGAATCTGCAGGAATTGTAATGACTCCTACTATTCCAATTATGATTGCCGCAATTGCTATTGGAATTAAAACTTGGGCTCTAGTTGCCACAAAAAACTAGTATCAATATCTAGTTAAAAACCAATGCAAAAATAATAGAATTTTTCTTGGAACTAATTTATCTTGTCTCTGATTCCAGACATGTCGGTAAAGAAATTCTTGGTTTCCTGACCTATGTCTTTGATAGTTGCACCATTGTATACTTTTTCCAAATATTTTCCAGCGATTATTGTTGGAATGGCAAAAGGAGTACTAAACGGATCTGGTGAAAAGAGCATGATGAATCCTATCTTTGTTATCTTTTTTCCTGGTGATGGAG
>JANXYF010000061.1 GCA_025350175.1 Nitrosopumilales archaeon
GCAAGTGTTCTTTTCGGATCAAAGTTTCTATCTTCAAATGTCCAAATCTTGTTGAGAATAAAATTAGAAGTCATTGAGAAAACAATTCCTATCATGGTAGCATAGATATACCAAAGATTGGAAAGTACAGCTCCGAACATAAAAGATACAAAATAGTTTACCAGTAATCCAGAAGCACCAACAGTATAAAACCTCCCAGCTTTTGATAAGAAATGAACCGATGTACGTCTTTCATTTGTTTTTACAGATTTACCATATCGATATAGTCCCCACACAGATTGCAGATAATCAACACATACTGAAAAATTCATCTTGCTTGAACCCGTTGCACGGTCAATGAAATTATAAGGAATTTCCTTGACTTTTGCACCTCGTGCTTTTACGAGAATCTCAAGTAGGATTTTATATCCAATGGCATCAAATTTGATATTATTTACAATATGACGTTTGAATGCAAAAAATCCAGACATTGGATCTTTGATCTTTATTCCAAGTCCATGTTGAGCAATTTTGGTAGCTCCTTTACTGATTAATTTTCTTTTAAATGGCCAACCTGAGACAGAGCCACCTTTTACATATCTGGATGCCACCACTATATCACAATCAGAATTTTGCAATTCTTCTACCATTTGTGGGATAGTTTGTGGAGGATGTGATAGATCACTATCCATAACAACTACTGCATCACCTTTAGCATGTTCAATACCAGTTACAATAGCAGAACTTAGTCCTCTCTTGTCCTCACGACGAATTATCTGAATAGAATAATCTGGGTTTTTGGAGTTTTTTGCATATTCTTCAACGGTGTTACTCGTACCGTCAGGAGAATTATCATCAACTACTATAATTTCAGCATTCATTTCTCGTGTTAGTGCTAAACGCAATGAATCAAGAATTTTTACAATATTTTTGGATTCATTATAGGTAGGAATAACGATGGAAAGAGAACGTTTCCTAATAGTTAGTACCTCTTTCTGGATTATACTCAAGTTGCTTTCTGTTATTTTATGGCTATTTGACCGTTATTAAAATTGTCCACCTAACAAAAGCAATTCTTGATTGATTCTACTGCGCCAGATACCGTATGTACATCTGCTATGATCGGTTTTATCTCGAATTTCTCAAGTTCATCAGCAGTGAATGGTCCTATTGCAATAATAGTAGTTTTTTTCAAGTATTGCTTTAGAGTTTTTGCATCATAATCAGCCAGCATTATATCAAAAAATGCTCTAACTGATGAAGCACTAGTAAAAATAATCCCATCAACTTTATTTTGTGAAAAAAGTTCTTTGAATTCTGTCCAATAAGATAATGCACTAGAAGATTTTACATCGTATAGATACACTTCTTTTACCTCAAGTCCGATCTTTTCTAGTAGTTGTGCAAGAAATGGCGTTGATGCACCACTTCGTGGAACAATTGCTTTTTTTCCTTCAGCATTAAGAGTTGTAAAGACTTCTCCTACTCCAACTGATGAAAACCTGTCCGGAACATGTGATACTCTAATTCCTTCCAATTCTAGTGCAGATTTTGTTTTTGGTCCAACTGCAATTACGGTAGTATTTGCAACAGCAAGCTGAAGTTTTTCATATTTTGAAATTTTCTTTGCAGTATCAAACAAAAGTTTGACTGCTTTTGAGCTCATAAATACAGAATAATCTGGATCATCAGTCTTGACAGCATCAAGGAATTCATCTACCATACCATCACCTTTACTTATCAATTCTATTGTCGGTAACGATATCGCTTTTGCTTTTACATCAGATATTAATTTAGTAAATTCCTCTGAATCCGCTTTTGATCTAGTAATAGCAATAACTTTTCCTTGTATCATCATCTCCACCCTATTTTATCAGAGAGGTTTACTACCTTGCCCACTATAATAATAGTCGGAGGTTTAATTTTTGCCTCATGAACTTTTTTGGATATATTTGAAAGAGTGCCTTTTATCATTCTGTGTTCATCGGTGGTGCCATTTTGAATTACAGCCACTGGAGTATTCTTGTCTAGTCCTCCACTAATCAATTTCTTTGATATTATTTCAAGTCTTGAGAGACCCATCATTATAACTATAGTATCAACTGCTTTTGCAAGTTTTTTCCAATCAACCGCTCCTTCTTTTTTCTTGGCATCCTCATGACCAGTAACAAACACTACAGATGATGCATAATCTCTATGTGTAAGCGGTATTCCAGAATATTCTGCAGAACCAATACCAGATGTAATACCAGGAATTATTTCATATTTGACTTTGTGTTCTCTTAGAAATTCTGCCTCTTCTCCCCCTCTTCCAAAGATAAATGGATCTCCTCCTTTCAATCTCACAACATTTTTATTTTTTTTCGCAAGTTGCACCATCAAATCATTTGTTGCATCTTGATGTTTGTAATCATCACCAACGTCTCTTCCAACATACATTTTTTCAGATTTTTTTGGAATCATTGCAACTATTTTTTTACTTACCAGCCTATCATACAGAACTACATCTGAAGATTTTATCGCTTCAACAGCTTTTAGTGTGATAAGTTTAGGATCTCCAGGGCCAGCGCCAACTATGAAAACTTTGCCCGTCATTTAGAATTCCATTCCTCTACTTTTTCTCTCCAATTTTTCGCAATATCTGAAATTCCCTTTTCTTTAAGTTCTGTTGCAACTTGTCTACCAAGATCATTTGCCTGATTTATCTCTGAATCTTTTTCTACCATTATAGATTTACTTCCATCTACAGAATAAACTATTACTTTTAATCTTAGTCGGTCATTCTCTTTGTGAGCAAATGCTCCAACTGGAAATCTACAACCAGAATCTACATACATAGAAAGTGATCTTTCTGCCTCGATTGCGTTCCTAGTCTCTGGATCTTCAATCTTTTGTAACAATTCAATTAATTGTACATTATCTTTTCTTGAGACAATACCAAGTGCACCTTGTCCTGGAGAAGGTGGGAACGCATCTAAGGAAAGTCTTTGAAATTTAACATCTAGCCCTAATCTGGATATTCCAGCTTGGGCCAATACCACACCATCGAATTCACCATCATGTACTTTTCTTATTCTTGTTTCAATATTTCCACGAATTGGCTTTACTATCACATCTGGCCTTAGCCGTATAATCTGAACTGCCCTTCTCAAGCTACTAGTACCAATAACTGCCCCCTTTTTTATTGTCTCTAACATACTTCCATCGTTTGCTATAAAGACATCATTTGCCTCTTCTCTTTTTGGGACACATGCCAATACCAGTTCTTCTGGTAATTCTGCAGGAACATCTTTCAAACTATGTACTGCAAAGTCAACTTTCTTTTCTGCAACAGCTCTATCGATTTCCTTTTCAAATATCCCTTTTTGATTTATTGTAAAAAGTGGACGTGCATCAGTATCTCCTTGAGTCTTGATTGTAATTATCTCAAATTCTGTTTGAGGAAATCTATTTACAATCTCAGATACTACCCAGTTTGTCTGAGTAAGTGAAAGCAGACTACCCCTAGTACCAATAAGATATTTCATCATTTCACCGCTTTTAGTGCTTTTTCGTATGCAGAAATTGTTTTTCGCATATCATCTTTTGAGTGCTCATACGATAGAAATACTGTTTCAAATTGAGAAGGTGCGATGAAAACTCCATTTTTAAGTAAGACTTCAAATAATTTTTTGAATTTTATCATATCTGATTTTTTTGCAGAGGAATAATCAACAACAGGATCATCAGTAAAAAATATCTGAAACATGGATGAAATTGAATTAATTTGATGTGGAATTTTCATATCGGATGCTAAATCATGTATTGCTGAAACTAGTTTTGTACAGTTCTTTTCAAGTTTAGAATATAATTTAGGCTGAAGTTTATTCATAATTTTGACAGAAGAGAGTGCTGCTGAGACAGATACGGGATTTCCTGCATAGGTACTAGCTTGATAGACCTTACCTTCGGGAGACAACATATCCATAATCTCACTTTTCCCTCCCACTGACGCAATTGGGAAACCATTTCCTAGTGCTTTTCCAAGTGTAGTAATATCAGGTTTTATTGAAAAATATTTCTGGGCCCCGCCTGTTGACATTCTAAATCCTGTAACTACTTCATCAAAAATTAATACGACATCATTTTGTGAAGTTATCTTTCTCACCTCATTTAGAAAATTCTTTTCAGGCAGTACAAGACCCATGTTTGCAAGAACCGGCTCTATAATTACTGCCGCCACGTCTTTTTCTTTTTCCAGTAATGAGTGTAATTCTTGAGAATTATTATACTGAACTACTAGAGTATTTTTTGAAACTTCTTCCAAACTTCCTTCTGAGATTGATATTCCAATATGTGCCGCACCTGAGCCAGCTTTTACCAAAACATAATCATGTGCACCATGATAGCAACCCTCAAATTTTATTATTTTTTTCTTTTTTGTAAATCCCCTTGCTAGTCTAATAGCAGTCATGGTTGCTTCATTACCAGTATTAACCAGACGTATCTTTTCCATAGATGGAAAATTTCTAGATATCAATTCAGAAAGATCTACTTCAATTTCAGTAGGTGCGCAATACAGTGTACCCTTTTCTAGTTGTTTTTTGACATCAGAAATGATTTCTTTTTGTCCATGTCCTAAGAGTAAAGCACCGTATGCATTACAGTAATCAATGTAATTTTTTCCATCTACGTCCCACATCTTGCTACCTTGGGCTTTCTTAACAAAGAAAGGATACGGATCATAATATCGTACAGGGCTGTTTATACCAGATGGGATAATTTTTTTGGCACGTGCAAATAGGTTCTTGGAACTTGCCATTCATCTAGAAAGAAATCTATTGTAATTATAATCTATATGAAAATAGAATTCTGCTAAAAATTTAGCCAAGTTTTACCTGGCAATTTGAAACTAGATCTTTTGCAGGATTGCCAAGATAACATGTGTTCTGTCCACTTCCACCCTGAATCATGTTACTTCCAGTGCCGACAAAGACTTGCATGTTTCCAGTCCCTCCTTTTATGATATTATCACCATTGCCGGCGTAAATTGTGTTGGTGCTATTTCCAGCATATATGATATTGTTGCCATCACCGGCAATTACACAGTCACTAGCAGGACCCTCATGAATTACATCATTTCCTCCTAGTCCAATTATCAAGTTTGGTACCATGGAACCTGTCAGTGTTTCGCTGCCATCTGTTCCCATTACCAAGTTATAGTCAGAGGATGGTTTGCCACATGCAAGTACTGTAACAGTTTGATCTAGTGCTTTTTCATTGCCAAACTTGTCAGTTGCAGTCCACTGGATTACAGTTTTACCTATATGAAATAGTCCAGTAGAATTGCTGGCAATCTTTGGAGATGTATCAATTATTCCTGTGCCATTAGCATTTCCTATCACCAAAGGTGTTTCAAATGCTGTTGCATCGGTCACTATATTATTAGGAATTACTAATTGTGGAGGGGATCTGTCAACAACTTGAACTATTTGAGTTGCGTTTGCAGTATTTCCTGCATTATCCTTTGCTGTCCACACTACCGTAGTATTTCCAAATGGGAATAATGTTGGTGCATCATTTGTTATTGAAGCTACTTTTACATTATCACTAGCTATAGCATTTCCAATAACCACATGAGTTCCAGTTGAACTTGTCGCGTTTACTAGAATATTATTTGGAGGAGTAATCTTTGGTGCAGTTGTATCAACTACATCAATTATCTGAGTAGCATTAGATGTATTACCAGATGTATCTTTTGCAGTCCATAGAATGCTAGTCTTTCCTAGTGGGAATGAAGATGGAGCATTGTTGGTAATGGTAACTGGTTGAATGTCAGTTGCAGTGGCATTGCCAATTGG
>JANXYF010000121.1 GCA_025350175.1 Nitrosopumilales archaeon
AAAGCGAACTGCTTGTAACAGAAACAGAGCTTGCTGCCATAGCAAGTCCAGCAAGGGTTGGATAAAGAAGACCTAGACCTGCTATTGGTACTAGCACCACATTATACACAAATGCATAGAAGAGATTTTGTTTTATCTTGCTTACAGTTTTTCTGCTTATCTCAATTGCAGATACAACATCCATCAGATCATCTCTTATGAGAACCACCTTGCCAGCTTCTATTGCAATATCTGTTCCACTTCCTATGGCAATTCCTATGTCTGCCTCGGTCAAGGCTGGTGCATCATTAATTCCATCTCCTACAAGAGCTATTTTTCCTTCTTTTTGTAGTGATTTTATGATTTCAGACTTGCCTGAAGGCATTACATTTGAGAACACTCTGTCAATGCCGAGTTCTCTTGCCACTGTCATGGCAGTTCTTTCGTTATCTCCTGTAAGCATTACAACCTGTATTCCCATTTTTTTCAGATGCTGAATCGCAGTCTTGGCACTTGGTTTTGGAATGTCTAAAAGTGCAATTATGCCAACAAGTTGTTTATCTAATGCAACAACAATGACAGTCTTTCCCTGTTCTTGTAATTTTATAAGAGATTGTTTTGTAGATTCTATGTCAATTCCCTCGTGTTCCATAAACTCTGGACTTCCTACAAGTATGTTCTTTCCATTATGGACAGCCCTTGCTCCTCTCCCAGGTATTGCAAAAAACTCTGAAGGTTCAGACAAACGAATATTCAAATTTGTAGCATACTGTACTATTGATTTTGCAAGTGGATGTTCAGAATATTTTTCAGCAATTGCAGCAAGTTCAAGTATCTCATTATTTTTCAGAGTCGTTACAGTTTGATTAATTGTCATTACATCTGTTACTTGCGGTTTTCCTTGTGTTAGGGTTCCAGTCTTGTCAAATACTGCAATTTTTATTTTACCTAGCATTTCAAGTGAATCTCCACCTTTGAAGATAACGCCATTCTGAGCAGCCTTGCTCATTCCCACCATTATTGCAGTAGGAGTTGCAAGCCCGAGAGCACACGGACATGCTACGACAAGTATTGCCACTGCAGGAATTAGAGACGTTGCAATTTGGTGTGCGCCCAGCGGAGTTATCAAATACCATGCCATGAAAGTTGCAATTGCAATAGCTATGACTGTAAAGGCAAAATATCCTGCAACCCTGTCCACCATTCTCTGTATTGGAGGTTTTCTACCCATTGCATCTTCGACTAGCTTTACAATCTGGGCAAGAACCGTATCACTTCCGACCTTTTCTGCCCTGATTACTAGCATTCCTTCCATGTTTATTGTTCCACCAATCACGTAATCGCCAATTTTCCTGTTTACAGGCATTGATTCTCCTGTAACCATTGATTCATCTACGGCTGAATTTCCTTCAAGAACTAGACTATCTACTGGTATCTTTTCTCCAGGTCTTACAAGTATTACATCTCCTGGTTTTATGTTCTCAATTGGAATCTCAATTTCTTTATCATCTTTTTTTATTCTAGCAGTCTTTGGTTGTAATTCAAGCATCTTTCGTACGAGAGAAGATGCCTTTCCCTTTGTTTTAGTCTCCAAATACTTTCCAAGAATTATAAAAGTCAAGACTAGTGCTGATGCATCAAAGTAAATGTTATGCCATATAGGAACAGGAAATGTGTTGATTGCACTAAACAAATATGCTGCAGTGGTTCCTGTTACTACCAAAGTATCCATATTTGCAGATCTCATTTTTCCTATTCTGTATGCACCAAGATAGAATCTACTACCTACAACAAACTGTACTATGGTAGCACAAGCAAAAACAAGATATGCGGAATATTGTGTTGTTGCAATTGGAATAAATGAAAAATATTCTGGGTATCCTAAAATTAAAACTGGAATTGTAAATGCCAACCCAATTAAAAACAGATTTTTTAATTTCTTTGCCTCTATCTCTTCTGCTGATGCGGAAAGATCCTCACTTAATATTTGATAACCACTTTTAGTTACAACCTGTCTTATATCCGATAGAGATACTAGTGCCTGATTGTATTCTACTAGAATCTGTCCATTTCCAAAACTGGCTGAAACATATTTTATCCCTTCAAACTCTTGCAGCCTTTTTTCGATTCTCTCAGCATCTGCTGAATCTGTCATGTTTATCTTGATTGTGAGTTTTTCATAGACAACCTTGTATCCTATTTCTTCAACTGCATGTTCAATTTTTGCAAGATCAGTTCTAGCAGGGTCAAACTCTAGTGTTGCCTTTTCAGCAGCTAGGTTAACCTCGCACCTTGTTACTCCTTCAAGATCTGTAATGTGATTTTGAATCGAATTAACACATCCAGCACAGTGCATGCCTCCTATCTTTAATGCAGTCCGCTTTACTGTAGTAAGATTACCTTCCATCAAGGTATAATGCGACTAGAAGATACTTAATATCAGACCTTTACAATTGTAAAGATCAATTTTCAAATAGGATGTCATATATGATTAGGTATGCCTCTAGAATTAGATCAGATAGATCTTGCATTGCTGGAATCTCTCGTTAAGGATGGAAGAAAATCATTCCGTCAGATTTCAAGGGAGATAAAGGTAAGCGCGCCTACCGTAAAACTGCATTATGAGCGACTTGTCAATATAGGACTAATCCGAGGTATCTCAATAGATTTGGATCTTGGCAAATTAGAAACTAAAACAAGCACAAAATTGGATCACATCAAACATCAATCACTCAAAAATCACAAGATAAAACTAGACAAAGGAATGCTTGTAAAAATAAAATGTGATTATTGTAATGGACCAACCCACAGCAAGCCTAGCATACTAAAAGTTGGAGACCAAGAGAGATTTTTTTGCTGTTCTTCATGTAAGACACTTTACAAAGAAAAATATCGTGGAAGAATCGAGTCTCTTTCCAACTAATGACTTGATGTTAGATTCATGATTATAGAATCCTCATCCTTGAAAATGTGATTTCTGTAATCTGATACTATCTCACCATTTACAGATACACTTACTGATTTTCCACTCAAATCAATTCCCCAAATGTCTAGGAATTCTCCCAAGGTGTAATTTCGTACTATTTTAGATTCCACATGGATCATTCCGTCATCTGTATGGGTATGCAATGGAGCCATACCAGTCATTCCGTATTGATCAAGTGCATGATCTTTCCATAGGTCTGGATCTATTCCTACATTTTGTGGAACAAAATATGGTTTTCCATCTATGTTCAGATACAAGCGTGGATGTATGTGCATTAACATATTTTCGTTACTTGAAGTTGCTTTATCGCTAGTCGGTGTAATTGATGTCATGCTTATTC
>JANXYF010000093.1 GCA_025350175.1 Nitrosopumilales archaeon
CTTGGTGGATGGTTCAAACCTTTAGCTCTTGCAGGTTCTGCAGTACCTATTATTTTACTTGGAGTGTATTATCCACATCTTGCATTTCCATTATTTGGTTCAGTACATATTCCAGAACTTTATCTAGCATTGATAATTTTCATGATTCCTGTAATGGGAAATGCAATAAACTCTATTGATGTACTCAATGGTGTAGCAAGTGGATTTATGACCATTGCAAGTTTTGCACTTACAATTTGTCTTGTAATTGTACATAATTATGATATTGCACTAGCAAGTCTACCTCTAGGATTTGTCTCACTTGCATTTTACAAATATCATAAAGTTCCAAGTAGGATATTTCCTGGAGATTCTGGAGCTCTAACTATGGGAGCAATGTATGGTACATTAGCTATTGTAGGTCATGTTGAAGTTGTTGCAGCAATTGCATTACTTCCTGCAGTGATTAACTCTTTTCTCTTTCTCTCTAGTGTGAAAAGAGTAATTGAACATAGGCAGATTAAAGCAAAGCCTGTAATTCATACCGAAGACTTTAGGCTAATGGCAAGTGATGATAAATCATCTCCAGTAACTCTTGTTAGGTTGATTTTAGCCAATGGACCTATGACTGAAAAGCAAATAGGATTTGTAATTTTTAGACTAGCCTTGTTTTCTGCAGCATTGGCAATCATTACAGCCTTTATGATGGAGATCAAAATATGAAAGGAAAATCCATCTTCACCTACATTTTCGTAATGTGGGCATTGATTATTGGTGGTGGAGGATTGCTTGTCACAATTATCGCACCACTCTCAATACATGGATTTGGAAAATTTGATCATATTGTAGACTCTATTGTAAAAGCAGCCATTGCAATGATACTCGTAGTACTTTGGGTTTTACTAATGTCAAAAATTAAGAACTGGATTTTCCAAAAACAAATGAGCCACTAGCTTTCTTCCCAGTTCTTCTTCTTCTTGTCATATTCTTCTCTTGAATACTTGACTTTGGCTGGAACTCCAATTACAACACAATTGGGTGGAACATCTTTTGTTACTACCGCACCCATTGCTACCACACTATTCTTGCCTATTGTAACTCCTGCCTTAATTACAGCTCTAGAGCCTATGACTGCTCCATCTTCTATGGTTACTCCTATCATCTTTTTACTAGCAGGATATGGATCATTAGTTAACGCTGCGGCTGGACCGATGAAAACATTTTTTCCAATTACTGAAAGAGGCGGTATGTAAACAAGTCCCTCTATCATTGTATTTTCTCCTATCTTTACATTGTAATCTACATGTGCAAGAGAACCAATCTTGACATTATCTCCAATCTCTGCATTGTCTCCTACATAAGCAAAATGCCATATCCTTACATTTTTTCCAAGTTTTGCTTTTTCAGAAATAAAATTTGTTACCATTTTTTATCACAAGTGCCATGGAGAGCCATTTGAAATTATTTTATCAGGAAGAGTATTTTTATATTTGTTTAAGAATTCGATATCTTGATTTTTGTCACGTAGTTCGTCAGGCAACATTATGGGAATCTCTTCTATTATTGGATAATATCTAGAACACTTTGAACAAAATATTACACCATCAGAAACAATTTCGTCTTTAGAATTAAATTCTAAAAGCTCAAGTGGAAAATGTTTGTCTATTGGACACGCCAAAATCTCTATCAGTTTTCTGTTCATTTTAGGTCTAGATAGATTGGAGTTCCTTTTTGACTAGATAAAAGTGCCGCTTCTGCAATTTTAGTGGTATTCAAAGCATCTTCTGCTCTTACTCTTATGGTATCTTTTCCTTCTATTGCTGAAATGAAATTCTTTATCTCTAAAAGCAATGGCTCTTCCATCTCTTTGCGAGGTATTTCAGCTCCTGAACTTGTTTCAATCTTTACTTCTTGTGTAATGAAATCTGAAGAAATTATTGCATCTCCGCATACAGCACTGAATTTTCTTACACGGATTGGAGTAATCCAGTTTGATGATATGATTGCAACTCTATTATCTTTGAAGCCTAGCATTATTGTTGCAAAATCTTCATGTTCGTGTCTTATTTTCCCAGATCTTGCAAATACTACTTCTGGTACATCATCAAATAACCACATGGCAGTATCTATGTCATGAACTGAAGTATCGTAAATGATCCCTACATCTTTTATGTGATTAGGCATTCTGTTTTCTCTGTGAAATTCAAGCATTATCAATTCACCATACTTCTTTGTCTTGACATATTCTTTGACAAGTGAAACAGCAGGATTGAATCTCTCTATGTAGCCACTTGTGAGAACCACCTTATTTTTCTTGGCTAGTTCAAGTAACTCTTCGCCTTCATGTGAAAGATAAGTCATAGGTTTTTCTACAAAGACATTTTTCTTTTGTTCTAAGAGTTTCTTTGCTATACTAAAATGAGTTGAAGTAGGTGTGCAAACAAATGCTGCATCAAATTGCTCTGAATCCATAAGGGAGTCTAGAGATGAATAATAATTTACAGAATATTTTTTGCCAAATTCTTCTGCACGGGATTCATTCATGTCACATATTGCAGAAAGAACTCCAAGTTGAGAAAGAATTCGAGCATGATTTTTCCCAAATCCCCCAGTACCTATCTGAACTATTTTCATCTCAATACACCGATGTTATCCACTTTGAGTACTTTTTGTTTTTGCCCATTGTGATATCTGTATAGATTGTTCTTATTTTTCCTGTAATCTTGCCTGTTTTACCATCTCCAACCTTTTTACCGTCTATTGAAATTACTGGAGTTATCTCAGCAGCTGTTCCTGTAAGAAATACTTCATCAGCAAAATAAATCTCAGTTCTTGGAATTTCTCGCTCAATCGTTTGATAACCAAGATCCTTTGCTATCTCGATAACAGAATCTTTTGTAATTCCTTCTAACGCTGATGAGCTAGGTGGAGGAGTTGACAACCTTCCATTTCTTATCATAAAGATATTTTCTCCAGGTGCCTCACTTATGTTTCCAAGATGATCTAATAATATGGCTTCATCGTAACCATTTCTCTTAGATTCTTGTGTTGCTAGTATGGAATTAAGATAATTTCCACCCATTTTTGCAAGTGGCGGTGTAGACATATCATTAATTCGTCTCCAAGAAGATATGCCTGTCTTTATTCCATTTTTGTTAAATAGTTCTCCAAAAGGAAACATGACTATAGCTGCATGTGTTGGAGTATCTTCAGTGACATGAAGATTAATTCCATGTCTGCCTACGAAATAAAATGGTCTTATGTAACATGATTCTTTTACATTATTTTTTTTACAAAGATCAATTATCGCATTAGTCATTTCTTTATCTGTAAATCTCAAAGAAATTGAATATACCTTACCTGAATTTCTAAATCTCTTTATGTGATCATCAAGTCTGAAAATATTCAAGTTCTTAGAATTCCAATATCCTCTTAGTCCCTCAAAAACCGAAGTTCCATAATGTATTGCATGAGTCATAACTGGAACCTTTGCGTCTTCGTCCTTTACTATTTTTCCATCAAACCAGACGAATTTTGGCACAAAAGGTTTCATATTGAAAAACCGAATCCGTCTATAATTAATCTATTTCTACCAAAATCCTATGCTTGGGAATTTCATTCCTAGTACTCGATATGTAAGATCCTCCGCATTTGCAAATTTCTTTACGATGTCCCAGTTTTCACGTATTATTTGTACTACTTTAGGCTCGACATAATTTTCCCAATCTGTATTTTTTCCCATAGCTGCCTCAAACATCTTTTGTTTTACAGATGATGCAGAAGTTTCCTTTCTTTTTCCTATTCTAGGATTAAGTCCATAGAGTTTAAGCACAAAACCCTCAGCTTTGTCTCCAGTGTAAGTAAAATAGTCATTAGTTATTTCATCAAGAATTTGTTTTTTTATTTTCCATGAATAAGGAGATAACATCGGAGGCATGTATTTTAAAAATGGTGCATAGAATGTATAATTTGGTAAAACTGTGATACTGTCTCCAAATACTGCATTGAGCATTTTCTTTCTCAAGTCATAACTAAATGGAAAACTTTTACTGTTGATTTCTTTACCATCCTTCATGAATATGACTGGTAATACTCTAACCTCATTTTCATTTTTTAATTCATTGATAATTTCTACGTGAGCCTTGGTAACGGGATTCAAATGTGCAAGATATATTGCAATTGTCAACTGGCTTCTGTGTTTTTATGGCATATTTCAATCATTTATTTGGAATTGTGATAAAATTCTCAAGAACATAGGGACGATGGGACTTGAACCCACGACATCCAGCGCCCGAGGCTGGCAGTCTACCAAGCTAACCTACGTCCCTGTAGACTCGCCAAGGTAATAGAATATTATTCTTTCAAAGATGATTTCTTTTATCCGTATGATTCGTACTTTATCTCAAAGCTCTTGTCTGCTCGCTTGGTTCTTTCTGTGACAAAGCCTTTTGGTGTCAAGACATCCATACATCCATCAATGGTTCCCTGCCACCCACAAATGAAAAAGACAGTATTATCTTTTGTAATTTTCTCACCAACCATCTTTTCAAGTGGTGACATTTCACCATCTTTTGACTGTAAGAAACTTTCCACTCTACCTTTATTACCATTCCAAGTTCTGTTAAACCATTCATCTGATCTGCTAATAGTAGCTCTGTATTTGAAATTCCACTTGTCTTTTCCTCTATCCAGACTCTCCTCTTCTAATCGAGTTAATTCTTCTCTGTAACCTAACTCATCAACATAACTGGCTCCATGAAATACTACAACTTCTCTTTTACTTCCTGTTGCATGAAGATGTTTTGCATAACTAACAAATGGTGCAAGGCCTGTACCTCCACCAAGACATACTATTCTTCTATTGTCTGGTTCACCGTCTGGTTTCTTATCTTCTATGGTAAAAGGACCAACTGGT
This sequence comes from Nitrosopumilales archaeon, assembly GCA_025350175.1. Taxonomy (GTDB): domain Archaea; phylum Thermoproteota; class Nitrososphaeria; order Nitrososphaerales; family Nitrosopumilaceae; genus Nitrosotalea. Next base: position 4,895 of record JANXYF010000093.1, read on the forward strand.
TTTAGCCAAATTATATCATCTCCTTCTTTTGCACTAAACAAAACTGTAGTAAGACGTCCTGGTAATGGTTTTCTTACCCATCTGATGTATAGTTCAATATAATTTCTATTTTCTGGATTTGATGCAATCGAATATGCTCTTCGAATAATCTTATTTTCTGCTGGTACAAATACTCCAAGTGTAAGAAATTGTCCAGCTTTGTATTGTGGAACTTGGCCACCTTCTTTTGGTTTGAATCTAAAAACTCCTAAATCTTCTTTCTGAATTTGTATGTAGGAAATAATCGCTTTATTGTCTACGACCACGTCAAGTTTTTAATTTACAAGGTTAAATATCTTATGCTATTATTTTGGATACTGATTTTAATTCACGCTAAACGTTAATAACCTCTCAAAAAAAGTTAATGCAAATCAGATGTAATATTCTGGTTGAATATGGGCCGGTCGTCTAGCCTAGTAGGATACGCCCTTGGCATGGGTGAGATCGTGGGTTCAAATCCCACCCGGTCCACTTTTTTAAGTTACAGTAATTGA
>JANXYF010000131.1 GCA_025350175.1 Nitrosopumilales archaeon
AATGAGACCAATTTTATTCTTTTTTGAAAAATCTATTACCGATTCTACAAAGTCTATTGCATTGTCATAGTCTATTGGAATGTCTGATAATATTGCAAATGTATTATCTTTTTTGTAGATTCTGACAGGTCCCATGATTTGACCGTTATCTATGAATACAATTGCTGCAGGACTGCCTTCTATCTCTCCTATCAAATCCATCTTTAATGCATGAATGATGTATGTAATTGCCATAGTTCCTATCAATCCAGGTCCAGGAATGCCAAGAAGTAACGTAGTTGGATTTTTTGGCAATTCTGCTTTTTTTATTCTTGATTTTTGCATGATCTTAAACATTATTCTAGTGATTTTGAGTTATAAAAAGAATCGTCATCAACTACCATGGATGATTATCATTGATGAGATTCTTCACTATGTTATAAACGAACATATGATTATTATTTTCCATATGGCATCTATGCAGACAACATCTGAAGGAATTCCTGTTATAGTACTAAGAGAAGGTGCTAAACAATCCAGGGGTAGAGATGCACAAAGAAACAATATCGCAGCTGCCAAGTTAATTGCAGAGATTGTAAGCACCAGCCTTGGTCCAAGGGGGATGGATAAGATGCTAGTAGACTCTGTTGGGGATATTACAATTACAAATGATGGTGCAACCATACTCAAAGAGATTGACGTTCAGCACCCTGCAGCAAAAATGATGGTCGAGGTTGCCAAGGCAACTGATAGCGAAGTAGGAGATGGCACAACATCTGCAGTAGTTTTGGCTGGAGCACTGCTTGAAAAAGCAGAAAGTCTTATTGATAATGATATTCACCCGGTCATAATTGCAGAGGGATACAAAAAGGCAGCAATGATGGCCATCTCATTGCTTGGAGATATTTCACAAAAAGTTGAACCAAAAGACAGGGTAATTCTGGAAAAAATAGCAATAACGACGATGCAAACTAAGTTGGTATCTGTAGAAGCTGCCGATCTTGCAAAACTTGTAGTTGATGCAGCATTATCTGTTGTAACTCAAAAAGCCGAAGGGTATAATGTTGATTTGAATAATATCAAAGTTGAAAGAAAAGCAGGAGGTTCTGTTTTGGATAGTAAACTAGTTTCTGGAATTGTTCTGGACAAGGAAGTGGTTCATAGTGGAATGCCTAGAAAAATTGAGAATGCAAAGATTGCTTTAGTTGCAGCGCCACTTGAGATAGAAAAGACAGAGTTTGAAGCCAAGATAAACATCTCAAGTCCTGATCAGATCAAGTCGTTTATGGAAGAAGAAGATAATATCTTGAGGGGAATGGTAGAAAAGATCAAGTCTACTAAAGCTACTGTTGTTCTATGTCAGAAAGGAATTGACGATATTGCGCAACACCACCTCTCAAAATCTGGGATACTTGCAGTAAGAAGAGTAAAAGAAAGTGACATGTCAAAGCTTGCAAAAGCAACTGGAGGAAGAATTGTTGGAAGTGTAAATGATCTAACTGAAAAAGACTTGGGCGAGGCAGCAATAGTTGAAGAAAGAACGATTGAAAATGATAATTGGGTATTCATTGAAGGATGTAAGAATCCAAAAGCCGTCACTTTACTGATACGTGGTGGCTCACAAAGAGTAATTGATGAAGTGGAGAGGTCATTACATGATGCATTAATGGTTGTAAAGGATGTCATAGAAAAACCCATGATTGTATATGGTGGAGGCTCGCCTGAAGCCTATGTCGCATACAAGCTTAGACTTTGGGCTCAGACTTTATCTGGAAGAGAACAATTGGCGGTTGAAAAATTTGCTGAAGCCATGGAGTCCATACCTTTGGCTCTTGCAAGAAATGCGGGAATGAATTCAATTGATGCCATAACACAATTGCGTTCAAGACAAAATGCCGGGGAAAAATGGACAGGAATTGATACCATTAAGGGACAAGTTGGCGATATTGAAAAATTACAGATTATTGAGCCTACCAAAGTAAAAGAACAGGTAATAAAATCTGCGACTGAGACTGCTAACATGATTTTACGAATAGACAATGTAGTTGCATCATCAAAAGGCGGTGGACCACCCAGTCCACGTCCTGGTCCTGAAATGGGAATGTAATAAAATAATGTCTCAA
>JANXYF010000200.1 GCA_025350175.1 Nitrosopumilales archaeon
GCATCTATAGAATCATACGGGTAACAGATCAGGCCATCTTTATCCTTGATTTTTGATATCAGTAACTTTTTTGGCATAGGAATCATTCCGGTGTATATTTCTACATCATATTTCTTTTTGAGTTCTTTTACAGCAAAATCATGGATTCTTCGTGTGAGTAATATTTTCAACTATTTTCAATGAGTAAATGACAATTTTAAGCGTATCATGATGAAAAATTAGCTGAAAATATTACTCACACGAAGAATCCATGATTTTGCTGTAAAGGAACTCAAAAAGAAATACGATGTAGAAATATACACCGGAATGATTCCTATGCCAAAAAAGTTACTGATATCAAAAATCAAGGATAAAGATGGCCTAATCTGTTACCCGTATGATTCTATAGATGCAGATGTGATTAATGCTGGAACTAAACTAAAGGCAATTTCTACCTATAGTGTAGGCTATGACCACATAGACGTCAAGACTGCTACTAGTAGAGGCATCCTAATAGGCTACACACCAGAGGTATTGACTCGAGCTACTGCGGATATGACTATGGCTTTGATGCTATCTCTTTTCAGAAGAATTCCTGAAGGTGATAAATTAATTCGTAACGATAAATGGAATACAATATTTGGTCCTTATGAATTTCTTGGAACTGATCTATATCAAAAGACATTAGGCATATTCGGAATGGGAAGAATAGGAAAAGCAGTGGCTAAAAGAGCTGTAGGTTTTGAGATGAACATAATTTATCACAATAGAACTAGATTATCAATTAAAGAGGAAAAAAAATTAGGAGTAAAATACGTATCACTAGATAATCTTTTTAGAACAAGTGATGTTGTCAGTATACATTCACCACATACACCACAAACATATGAAATTGTTAATTTAAAATTACTTAAGAAAATGAAGAAGACTTCATTTTTAATTAATACTGCCCGTGGTAAAATAATAAATGAAAAAGATCTTGCCATTGCATTAAAAAGAAAAATAATTGCAGGAGCAGGTCTTGATGTATTTCAAAGAGAGCCAATTAATTCCAAACATCCGATTGTAAAAATGAATAATTCCATATTAACACCTCATAGTGGGAGTGCGACTATAGAAACAAGAAAGAAAATGGCAGAGATAGCAATTAGGAATTTAGTGCTTTCACTCTCTGGAAGAAAACCGATTTACCAAGTCAAATTATAAAATAATTATTAGGCTATAGATTAGAGTTCAATTAGATCATTAGGATCTATTCTGATACAATTAGTACCCACTGGTTTTAAGCCAGTAAAATTAATAGTTCCCTGGGGAACCTTACCTTCCTTTTGGAGAAACTCTAACTTTTCTGTAAATGCATTTTTGTGCCCATCACATGCAACACCAACCATGTATTCACCATCTTTAGATTGTATAGAAATTACAAATTCAGGTGGCATTGGACAATCTTGCCCCTTTTTTCTAATGGAGCAATGTTCTGGAAACACAGATTTATTTTTTGATTTCAGAATATTAATCTTGATTGAAGTTACTTTCACTAGACTCAGATAATAGTTTCAAAATCCCAAATGGAATCAGTTTTTTGCGTTTTATACTGTAATAGTCCTTTTTCCTGCATAGATCTTACTACAAATGCAGAATAGGCAGGAGCCCCAGTTGCACCAGGAGAATTGTAGTTTAAAATATGATATGAATTTGGACCCACCAGTTCTAACACATCTGGTAAGAAGTTTCCTTCAGGAGTTATGATAGGAGTTCTAATTCCAGCAGTACCTCGTTCTGAAAAGAACTCAGGTTTTACCTTGGGCATAAATTCCTGGATACGTTCTATCATGACAGTTTTCGATAAGGAGCTTAGCCATTCCTTTGCAACCAAATTCATAAAATCTGCATTAAGAAGTAATTTTCTTGTACTTCCTGTTACTATCTCTGTGAGTTTAGAAATGAATGTTTCAATATCTCCGACATAACCAGAATAAGTTTCAGGGCTTGGAACAGGAACTGCATTTGGTCCTACCTCACTTTTTCCATCAGATCTGATAATCCAATGTGGATCAAGAAATGGAAAATCAGGATATTTTGGAACAGAGTAAACATTGGTTTTGACTAGATTAGTGTATTCAGCATTTGCAATCCAATATTCCCCTCTAAAGTGAAGGCTGGAATAATCATTTGCCAATCCAAACTTTTTTGCAACATCAAGTGAATATCCACCTGCACAATTTATTACAATTTTTGAACTAATTTTTTCTTTATTTTGAAATGCAAGTATTGTGGCATCATCAAGGTTTTCAACAGATTCTAGTTGTCTATTAAACAAAAATTTAGTTCCATTTCTTTGTGATTCTTCTTTTAATTTCCTTGTAAACTCTCCATAATCAACCACTGCATCAGTTTTACAATGAATTGCAGAGTGGCATCTGATGTTTGGTTCTCTTTGTGCTACATCACTACTGTTTAACAATTCCATATTTTTCTCAGACATACCATTTCTTGGACCCCAATCCATATACTTTTCAAGAATTTTGTGCTGAGCCTCATCAAGTGCAATCTCCATGGTACCTACCATATTCCATGGTAATCCCTTTTTCTTGGCAAATGTCTCCCACATTTCATGGGAAAGAAATGCAGCTCTTGCAAGTTTTCCTTTTTTATTAGGATTAAGATAGAATGGAGAATGTACTACTCCGGTGTTACGGCTGCTTGTATGCATTCCAACATCAGATTCTTTCTCAATTACTGCAACCTTTGCATCATACAAATTTGAAATCCAATATGATATAGAAGTTCCAAGTAACCCTCCACCGATAATTGCTATATCATATTTTTCCAATGATGTAAAAATAACAAGGTTGGATTAATGGATTTGTAAAAGGGTGCTGGGAGAGAGAATTTGTGAACTAGTTTAATACTATATGACAATAATCTTTTAATTTGTAAACAAGCCAGGTCAATCAACAGTTTTTTTACTGATCTTTATTACAGATACGACATCCATCAACCAAAGCCTTGACAGATTTGAACATCTCTTTAAGAGTGACGCCCATTTCATGTAGGTCCCGATTGGTACTAAACGAATCTACGGTACTTTTGGCGGATTGAACTAATCCTTTGGTTTCATTTATGATTCCAGTCTCTTCGAGTTGTTTTAG
>JANXYF010000216.1 GCA_025350175.1 Nitrosopumilales archaeon
GAGTCTTGAGATGTCTCTAGTTCTAGTTTCAAAAGCAGATGGAATCTGTACAATCAAGGTAAACAGACCAGACAAGCTTAATGCAATGAACATGGATGTTGCAAATGATATCATCAAAGTATTCAAAGAAATCGAAACAGATGATTCTGTAAAAGTTGTAATTTTAACAGGAGAAGGGGACAAGGCATTTTCTGCAGGTGCAGATATTGCATACATGTCAACAATTACACCAATAGAATCTGAGACCTATGCAAAACTTGGTCACCTTTTGACTTCAACAGTTGAGAATTGCAGCAAGCCAACAATTGCAGCAATTAATGGATTTGCATTAGGTGGAGGGTGTGAGCTTGCACTTGCTTGTGATATCAGAGTAGCTGCAGATACTGCAAGAATTGGACAACCCGAAGTAACAATTGGAGTATGTCCAGGTTGGGGGGGAACTCAAAGATTGCAAAGAATAATTGGAATTTCCCAGGCAAAAGATTTGATCTTTACTGGAAGAATGGCAAAAGCAGACGAAGCAAAAGAGATGGGACTAGTAAACAAAGTAGTAGAGCTTTCAAAACTAATGGAAGAGACTTTAAACATTGCAAAGATGATTGCTCAGAACTCTGCAATGGCAGTAAGAATGTCAAAGATTGCAATAAACAAGGGTAGAAACTCTGACATTGATACAGGGCTAGCTTTAGAGCTATACACATGGGGTCTCTGCTTTACACATCCAGACAGAACTGAGAGAATGACTGCATTCGTTAACAAGTCAAAAAAGTAAGCTCAGACTAATCTTTGATTCCTATTATGTTAGGTAGGAAAAGATTATTATAATTTAAAGCACGAATAGGTTTAATGAGTAACACACAGACCATTAAATTGGTCACAATTACACCAAAGGCTGCAGAAAAAGTAACAGCTTTCATGGCAGAAGAAGCCGAAAAGCCACAATTTCTCAGAGTTTACGTACAAGGTGGAGGATGTTCTGGATTATCCTACGGAATGGGATTTGAAAAGACAGCCGAAGAAGATGATCTTGTAATCGAAGAAATTGGTGTAAAGATGGTAATTGACAGTTACAGTGCTGACTATCTAAAGGGTGCAAACATTGACTATATTGAAAGTCTAATGGGTGCTGGATTTAAAATCAACAATCCAAACGTAACCAAGTCTTGCTCCTGTGGCCATTCATTTAACACATCTTAGATTCCGAAATTTCTTTAATTTTTATTTGATATCTTACAGTGAATACTAAAAACAATTTTCGTCTAGAAGATGTAATCAGGATCTTCTGATTATTCTGTGACCTATTGCACCTGAGATGATCCTATCAATTCCTTGTATGAACAAGTTTATCGACAATAGAATTAGCATCATGGACAATGTCAATCCAGGATATTCTAATAAAGTTCCAGATAGTATTACAACGATAATTCCAATTATTATTTTTGCAATTCTTGCTCCTTTACTTTGATCATGTCTTGCTATACCATTTGCAACAAGTCCTGCTCCAAAAATGAGAACAAATAATGAAGTAAACCAAATCAAAGATGCCAGTGCAGCAATTGGGTGTGCCATAGTAAAGAAGCCACCAATTATTGCAATTATTCCAATAATTATCTCAATTATTCTAGTTCCTTTTGACATCCCACCGTGAAAGAATCCGTTTATCATTGAAGAGATTCCAACAACCAATAAAGATATGCCAAGAAATGTAAGGACAAACCATGTAGTGGCTATTGGATTTGCAAGAACATATCCAGATAATGCAATAGCAATCCCACCAGTCACAAACTGAAGAATACGTATCCAAGTAGGAGATTTTTGGACTTCAAATGTCATACTATTTTTTTGTTACTCATGCATTATAAACACATTGCCATATTCCTATAATTGATAATTTCACATATATGGAAATTTTTGTAAATTATGATTTCAAATGCAACCCAGAATTATTTTATATCCACTACGTGTGAATTTCATGTTATAAAATAAGTAAATTTTAAAGGTCAAACTCTAAAGTTTTTGGCGAACCAAGTTTCGTCTTTAGTCGACCTGAATTAATTGCCGCTTTGAATGCTTTAAAATCACGTTCTACTTGGTCTGCATATGTAATGGCATATTGTACCAAGGCATTATCAAAATTTTCTTTTGTTCCCAAATATCCAGCAATCATCTCTACCTCCCCCGCTTTTGCATGAGCCCGTGCCAATGCCCAACCACATATGGTAGCATAAGCAATAAGAGTTCGAGGGTTGAAGGTTTCAACTTCAGCAGAGACTTTCATATCTCGGAGTTGTCTCACATAGAAATCTCGTCCATTGATATTGCGGTACCAGCCTAGGAATATGTCACTTGATGCCTGCATTATATGTTGCCCGTGCACAACTCTGTGACCCTGATGTTCAAAAAGACTTTTGCCAATTGGAGACTCCAATACGGATCTTCTTGCTTCCTTGGCTTGAAGAAATAGAGGATCATCTTCGTCTGCAAGAAATAGAGATACAATACAACGCATTCCAACACTACCAATTCCAACAACTTTTATCGCTGCATCTTTAAAGTGAAAACGATCCAGTAAGTGTCGTCTATCAGTCTGTAGTGATTTCCTATAATCTTCAAGACTTGTCATTGCTAGTTTGTTTATGTCTAAAGTATGAAGAGGATGAAAGATAAGTGGAGGATCTTCCTTTATCTTTGCATTTCCTTTTACAGTCTCGGTAAGCTTTGGAAATATAGCCTCAGATGTTTTGGAGACGCCTTGTGGTTTAACATTCTTCAAACGATCAATCATTTCCTTATCTTTTCTAAAAAATTCTATAAGATGTTCTATCGTGATTTGGTTATACCACCTCTGAAGTACAGTTTGTTCAGAAAACTCTAGCATGTGTTCCCTATAAGATGCAACAGCAGCTCTTATCGCATTTTCCGCAACATTCTTTGAAAAATCAAGATCCCTTGCGGCAAGTTCTAAACTTACAACAAGTCGCTTAATGTCCCACTCCCACGGACCAGGAAATGTCTCGTCAAAGTCATTTATATCAAAAACCATACTACGTTCTGCTGATGCAAAACCTCCAAAGTTCATCAAATGACAATCACCACATAACTGAACATTGATTCCAGATGTGGGAGAATGCTCTAGATCCCTGGCTTGAATGATTGCTGAACCACGAAAGAATTTGAAAGCAGACTCGGACATTCTCTGATATCTAATAGCAATAAGACCAGGAATTCTGTCAATGTTGCTATCTTCTAATAGTTTGATTGGATCAATCGAAGATGAACGAGGTTCATACTTTGCATGCATACTACGTGAACATTTTTCGCGAAGCGCTTTTCCTTGTTGGAATCTCTCTTTCCTTGTAGAAATTTTTTGGCTCATTTAGATAATACTCCTTTTAATAGGAATAATTTCTTGGAATGTTTTATAGAAATATCAAAAATTATCAATAGATATCCGAGTATCATCTAATTATTAAGAGTATAACCTTAATTTCTAAAGTAATAATCAACTTTGAAAATTTTATGATGAAACGATTCTAGATTACCATCAAGGTCATCGTAGTTAACACATTAGGAATCTTTCGTACTTTAGTTGTTATAATACTTTCAAGTTCCTTTGAATCTGCCGCCTCAATTTTGACTATAATATCGTACAGCCCCAATGTTCCTGTAACTTCTGAAATACCTTTCATTTCCATTAGTTTTCTAATGATTGGACTTTCTTTTCCAGTTTCACAATGAATTGCTACATATGCGATATTCATAGAATAATTTCAAAATCTCAAGTATTAGGTATTTCTATGGCCAGAGGCCTCGTGCCTCAAATGCATCTAGCACTCTACCAACAGCTAGTACCATGCTTGCTTTTCTCATGTCAACATTGTGTTTCTTGGATAGTGCATATGTGTCATTGAAACCACGAACAATGTGATTTTCCATCTTGCTTGCAACCTCGTCAAATGTCCAATAGTATCTTTGCAAGTTTTGTACCCATTCTAGATATGAAATGCATACACCGCCAGAGTTTGCCAAAATATCTGGGATAACCATAATTTTATTTTTAAACAAAATATCATCTGCATCAGGAGTGGTTGGACCGTTTGCGGCTTCAGCAATTATTCTACATTTTATTTTTTTTGCAACTTGTGGTGTGATTTGATTTTCAAGTGCTGCAGGTACCAAAACATCACATGGAGTTGTAAGAAGTTCTTCAGTTGTTACCTTTTTGCTTCCAGGATATCCAACAACACTTCCATGTTTATTCTTGTATTCTAGGACCTTCTTTGGATCAAGTCCCTTAAGATTAACTATGGAACCTTTAGAGTCACTTACTCCGATTATCTTTGCACCCAACTTTTCAATATATTCTGCAGAATATGTTCCAGCATTACCAAAACCTTGTATGACAACTCTTGCACCCTTGAGCTTTAATCCAATCTTCTTTGCACCCTCTCTTACACAATAAGAAACACCAAGTCCTGTAGCTACGTTTCTTGCAAGCGAGCCTCCAACTGATAGTGGTTTTCCTGTGATAACAGCTGGTTCTCCTTGTCCGTGCATTACACTATAAACATCCATTATCTGAGCCATCTCTTTTCCAGTAGTATAGACATCAGGAGCTGGTACGTCCTTGCCTGGTCCAATTATCTCAGATATTGCATATGCATATCTTCTTGTCATCCTCTCCTTTTCTCCTGCTGAGAGTTTCTTTGGATCACAAATTATTCCTCCCTTACCTCCTCCAAATGGAACATCAACAATTGCACATTTCCAAGTCATCCACATGGATAGTGCTTTTACTTCTTCGATTGTAACATCTGGATGATATCTTATTCCTCCCTTGTGTGGTCCTCTGAAATCATTATGTTGTGATCTATAACCTGTGAATACTCTGATTTTACCATTATCCATCTTAACTGGTAGTGAAACTGTAAGAATTTTTTTTGGATTTGCAAGTATTTCGTGAACTCCAGCGTCAAGTTTGAGAATTTTTGCAGCGTCTGCAAGTTGCTTGAGTGCATTTTGCCAAGGATCGATTTTAGTCAATCTTTATCGATATGTCTGAACGGTATATTGTATTTAAATTTGTTCAAGATCACTTACTGCTTTGATGTACTATCTTGATCGGGCTTTGCAGATCCACCAAGTTTTGCGTTTACCAAATTACGAAGATCATCATCTGTTTTACCTTCAGTATTAACTCCCAAGGATTTTGCAAGTGTCTCTAGTTTTTGTCTCTCTGACATGACAGGGCCTGAAACATTGATGTTAAACTCTCCTTTGGCTTTTTGAATTTCTTCTTGGACCATGTTTTTTGTTTTATCATACTGGGCCATAATTTTTGCAAGTTTTTTTGTTGCATCAGGCAGTCGTTTAGTTCCAAGTAACAACGCCATTGCTACAATTGCAATCATAATCCAATCATTACCTATGATATTTAGTGAAAAGTCAAACATGATATCATCAGACCTGTTTCTAAAATTAAAGCTTTAGACTAGAGCCACTTCTCTTTTCTTGAAAAAAACAAATCCCAAGACAAATAGTCCGCTAATAGACAAAATAAGATATGGAATTGCACTGCCAAATGAATTGGCAATTATGCCTATTATGAGAGGCCCAAAGGCCCATCCTATTCCAAAGGTTGCCTCATATGCACCAATTAATGTTCCCGCATTTTCTTTTGCCTTTCTCATGATAATCTCAAATGTTAGAGGAAAATACACACTAAATCCAAATCCAAGTAAGAGTACTGCTATGCTAAATTCAATCATAGAATGAGAGTAAAACAGCATCAGCATTCCCGCAGATATTGATAAAATAACTAGCAGTAAACTTGCAAGAAATTTTTTCATTAAAAAGTTAGATGCCAATAACGAAACAAGCCGAGAGATTCCAAAGACAAAGAAAAGTAACTCAATGTTTGATTCCGAGATTTTTCTCTCACTCATGTATGCTGGAATAATTGCCAAAAATACACCAAAACTTACACTACAAAATAATAAAATGGCAATCACTGCTGGAAATTTTATCAAATGTTTTGCAGATGTAATTGATATAATTCCAGTATGAACAGTCTTGCCACTTTTTGATAGCACGAGTGAGAAAACTAGCGAAGTTGCAATTGAAAATGCGGCGATCTGGAAAATTATTCGATATGATACATCAAAGTGTTCAAGCAAAAATGAACCAACAAGAGGTCCAATCATTAGACCTACAACAAAAAATGCCATGAATTGCGATATTGCCTTGACACGATTTTGTGGAGTGGTAGATTGAGAGATAATTGATTCGCATGGAGGCCAGAAAAATGAATGTGCAACTCCAACAAGTGTTCTGTATATGATAACTTGGGGCACAGAGTCTGCTACAGATAGCAAGTATATCGATAATGTATCAATAACTAGCCCCAAGGAAAGTAGTAGGCCCTTGTTGAATCTGTCAAGTAATAATCCTACAAAGAGCGGAATGAACATGTATGGAATAAAATTTGAAAATCCGATTATCCCAAGGTCAAAGTATGATGCACCGAGGTCTTTGGAAAATAGTGGAACCACAGGATTGTGCATACCATATGAAAATCCAACAATTAGCGCAATGATGTATACGAGAATTACTTTTCTGTTCATATTTACTTGAATGCTGCAACCATAATTGCGCCCCCAAGCATCCCCTTCTCAAATTCTACTTGTGAGAATCTTTCAAGAAGAAGCGACTCGAGTTTTTTATTCTGAGGCCAGAGTTTGTAGGTACCATATAGAGTGGCAAACTTGAGGCCAAGCCTTCCGCCACCAATGACTGCCAGTATAGGAAGTATCGCTCTGAGGTAAAACGAGACCCCTGCCCTAATTATAGGATTATCAGGTTTTCCAAGATCAACAATAACAAATCTTCCACCTTTTTTCAATACGCGATGTATTTCAGATATTGCTATTCTGAGACTGATTGCATCTCTAAGTGAATAACCTGCAAGTACTGCATCAAACTGTTCGTCACGAAATGGAATGTGTTCAAAGACCCCACATGTTAGTTTAGGAGTTGTAGAAAATAATCTGCTAGTATTTTTCAGCATTGGTCGTAATGGATCATACAAAGTTATGTCCAGATTACCAGAGCAGATTAGAGATGCTGTCTTTGACATGTTTCCAAAACCCGAACCTGCATCAAGTATATGATCTCCTGGATTTACTCTTCCTCCAATTCCGCGTTGACGAAACTCTGAATCTCTTCCAAGTGAAATTAAGGAATTAACTTTATCATAGACAGGGATTATTTTTTCCAAGACATCGAGGACTTCGCCCCAATAACTTCCAAGGCCCACATCAGACTAGAAATGGCACGATATTATATGTCATCAGGGTTTTGACACATACTATACTCAAAGGTTTTACCAAAAATTAAATCAGCCAGAATCTTTCTCGGGTTTAGTGTACTATTGTCCCAAGTGTAAATCAAAGATTGATGTACAACGCACCTTTAATCAAAAAATACATTTCGGATGTCCCAAGTGTAAGATTGAAGATATAATAGATTCAAAAAAGAATTTGGATGAGGCATTTTTAGAATTTTTAATAAAATTTGACAATGACGAGTTACCAACTAAAGAGGAATCTGGAACAACTCTAGAAAAAGAGGGAATTTTGCAGATCGAAGATGAGATAAACAAAATGATAGGAGGTGCCAAGATTGCTGAAATAACAAGGTCTATTTTATTCTCAAAGAGACACTTTGTTTCACACTTTAAGGTAATTGAAGAGCCTGACCCTGAGATGGGCTCTACTGTAACAGATTCAGGTCTTGACCAGCGAATTGTAGAGGCATTAGAATCAAAAGGAATAGAGAGATTCTACAAGTTTCAGGAAGAGGCTATACACCACATTGTATCAGGACATAATGTTGTAATCACTGCACCCACTGCATCAGGAAAGACAGAGGCATTTGTAGTACCAATCATAGAAAGAATAAGTAATTCAAAAAATCCCATACCAGCAATACAAGCAATTTTTGTCTATCCAACCAAGTCTCTTTCAAGAGACCAGTATCCAAAGATTAAAGAAATTGCAGACAAGCTTGATATCAAGTGTGCAGTGTTTGATGGAGACACTAAACAGATAGAACGAGCTGAAATTCTTGCCAGTCCACCCCAGGTAATAATAACAAACTTTGATGTGTTACACTATCACCTATGGCATAGAACTAGATTTGCATCATTGTTTAATACAACAAGATTTCTTGCAGTCGATGAAGCTCATGTATATTCTGGAATTTTTGGCTCCAATGTTCACTATATTATAAAACGATTAAAGAGAATTGCACCAAGATTGCAAATAATTACAGCATCTGCAACTTTGGATAATGCACTGACATTTTGTCAGATGTTGTTTGGAGTAAAGATGGTCCAAGTATCAGGCTCTGGCAAAAAAGGTAAGATAGAATTTTCAATGCTCTTTCCTTCATTGATGACGCAACGTGCATTGATGATTGATATTTTAAAAAAATTAACAGCAAAACACCACAAGACTCTGGTCTTTTCAAACTCACATCTTAATTCCGAACTTTTGGCACTTCAGGCAAGAAGGCAAAAAGTGGACATTAAGGTTCACCGAGCAGGCCTCATGGCAAATTATAGAAGATCAGTTGAGAACTTGTTCAAGACTGACAAGTTGCTTGCAATATCTGCCACCCCTACGCTTGAACTTGGAATAGATGTAGGCAACGTAGACGGAGTGATATCATCTACCATACCTGTAAACAGACTCACGCAGAGAATAGGTAGGGCAGCAAGAAAAGGCCAAGGAGGATATGCATTTCTAGTGCTTGGAAACGACCCAATCTCGCAATATTACAAGAATCATCCAGGAGATTATTTTGAAGATGTTGAACAAATTTACATTGATCCAAAAAATCCCTTTGTTGAAGAGTTTCAAGTAATAGCAATGGCATGTGACAAACCAATTGCAAAACACGAGTTACCCGAACACAAGGATGTCATAGATAGACATGTTGGTGCAGGCAATCTAGTTTTAATTGAAAATAGATATGTTCCAAATTATGATCAGATAAAATCTATTTTAGAAGATTACAGTATTAGAGGAATAGGAAGATCAATTGACATATTTCTAAACGGCAAAAAAGTTGGAGAGCGAGTGTTACCAATTGCATTGGAAGAGCTTCACCCACAAGCAGTTTACTTTTTGGCAGGTACTAGGTATAAAGTCAAAGAGATTGGATATCCAGAAAAGATGACTGCAAAATTGGAATATCTCCCAAGAAATTATCCATACTATACCAAGTCTTTAACAGAAGAGTGGCCAACCATTGAAACAATTTTTGAAAAAAGATTTGCAAATGGAATCGAAGTTGCATTTTGTAAATTACACATACAAAAAAGAGTATACGGCTATGTCAATTTGGAGTTGGGTCAAGAAGCTGCACAAGGTCAAAAAATAATTTTGGAAAAACCACTTGATTATGATTTTATCACAAAAGGAATTGTCTTCAAGGCTCCAAGACCATTAAATGAAATAAGTAAAACTGAGAATGAAGAATACGTAGAAGCTAGTGGATATCATGCCACAGAACATGTCGTAATAGAAGGAAGTAACATGATAACAGGTGGTGTATCACAAGACCTCGGTGGCATATCTCTTGGAACCTCAGGTCTTGTCTTTGTCTATGATTCTGCCATAGGAGGAAATGGTGCAAGTAGAGCATTATTTGATAGACTTGAGAAGGCCTTTGAGCGTAGTCTCAATATAGTAACAGAATGTCCATGCCAAAGTGAATCTGGCTGTCCTCGCTGTACCTTTTCATATAGATGTGGAAACAATAATGAATACCTGCACAAGCTTTCGGCAAAAGAGATTCTCCAGAGAATAATAGATGGTGAAAAAACAGAGATTACAGAACCTGTAGAAGGTGACAAACCTCTAGTCTAGATACAACAAAGACTAGAATCTAGAACAAAACAAATTATTAATCACATAAACAAATACAAAAACATGGATAAAATTGCAATAGTAACTGGCAGTTCTAGCGGAATAGGTTTTGAGACTGTACTTGCACTGGCTCGAAAAGGATACCATACCTTTGCAACCATGCGTGACATAAAAAAAGGTAGTAAAATTTTAGATATTGCAAAAAAAGACGGACTAAAAATCGAAGTCATAGAACTTGATGTCAACAACGAATCTACCATAAAAAAAGCAGTTGAAAAGATAGTAAATGAAAAAAAGAGAATCGATGTTCTAGTAAATAATGCAGGATATTTTCTTGTTGGATGTTTAGAGGATTTATCAATTGAAGATCTAAAAGATCAGTTTGAAACAAACTTTTTTGGAGTGGTACGAACAATCCAGGCAGTTCTTCCTACAATGCGCAGTCAAAAATCAGGAATCATAGTAAACATAAGTTCAGTTGCAGGAAGGATTGGTTTTCCAGTAACTCCCGGATATATCAGTTCAAAATTTGCATTAGAAGGTTTGAGTGAATCAATGCGGTATGAACTATTTCCATTTGGAATTAAAACAATTATCATAGAACCTGGTGTAATCAAGACAAATCTTTTTACAACTCTGAAAAATACAACAAAGCCCGGCTCTGCATACAAGGAGATGGTAGACAAGGTGATGAAGGGATTAGTAATGATGTCCGAGATGGGAACTCCTCCACAAGAGGTCGCAAACACCATAATCAAGGCAATTACATCTGAGAACCCATTGCCTCGTTATCCTGTTGGAAATGATGCTATAATGTTTCTTGAAGCAAAAAAAGACAAGACAGACATTGAGTTTGAAAATTACATAAAAAAAGAGCTTTTTAGCTAAAATACGTCTATTTTAGAACCATTTCAACAATTCAAAAAGATTAGAATAAAAAATTCTATGATTTTCACACTCGTCTTTTGGTTAGATTGATATACGTCGGAAAGTCAATTTTTGTCAAAGTCAACAGATTTAATCAAAAATTTAGTGATAACAAAAATGAAATGGAAAACCCTTCAACACAATGGCATTGCGTTTCTTCCTCCCTATGAGTCAAAAGGAATTACGATCAAGATCAAGGGAGAGAAAGTTTACCTAAGTATTGATGCTGAAGAAATGGTTTACCAGTGGGCAAAAAAGAAAGACACCCCTTATGTTAAAGATCAAGTGTTTCAAAAAAACTTTCTTGCAGCATTTGTAAAAGTACTTCCAGTAAAATTTAAAAATAATTCACTTGCAGATATTGACTTTTCTGAAGCATTCAAGGTAGTCGACATGGAAAAAGATTCCAAGTTGACCATGACAAAAGAAGAGAAGAAAAAGATTGCATCTACAAGAAAAGAGATCAAGGAAAAAATGAAGGCAAAGTATGGCAAGGCAATTATAGATGGAAAGGAAGTTGACGTTGCAAACTGGATGGCAGAGCCTCCAGGGCTCTTCATAGGAAGAGGAGATCATCCACTAAGAGGCAAATGGAAACCAAAGGTTACAGAAAAAGATGTTACACTAAATCTTGGAAAAGAAGCCAAAGTACCTCATGGTAATTGGGGAAAGATAATTCACGAGTCTGATTTTATGTGGCTTGCAAGCTGGGTGGATGTACTTACTGATAAGAGAAAATACGTCTGGCTTTCTGATACATCTGACCTCAAACAAGAACGTGACAAGATGAAATACGACAAGGCAACAAAACTTGCAGCCGAGATTGACAAAGTTTTAGGGCTAGTGATTAAAAAAATGTCAGATAAAGATGAGAAGGTAAGAAGAGTCGCAACTGTTTGTTATCTAATTTACAAGACTGCAATGAGAGTAGGTGATGAAAAGGATCCAGATGAGGCAGATACAGTAGGTGCTACAACACTAAGAGTTGAACATGTCAGTCTAAGACCGGGTGTAATAGAGTTTGACTTTTTAGGAAAAGACAGTGTAAGATGGCAAAAACCACTTGCAGTAACAGAACAAGATAAAATATTTTATGAGAATCTCAAAAAACTTACAGAGAAAAAGAAAAAGGACGATCTCATATTTAACGGAATTACTTCAAGACATGTAAATGAATTTCTCAGTGGAATAGTAAAGGGACTTACTGCCAAAGTTTTTAGAACATATCTTGCAACTCAAGTAGTAACAAATTATCTTAAAAAAGTGGACAACCTAAAATCAAAATCTGAAAACATCAAGATATACCATGCAAAACTTGCCAACTTGGATGCTGCAATAACATGCAACCACAAGAGAACCATACCAAAGAACTTTGATGAAGCTTTACAGAAGAGACGTGATGCAATAAAGAAACTACATGAAACTAAACCTAAAACTGAAAAACAGACAGAGAAACTAAAGCAGCGCGAAGAAAAATTAAAACTTACTCTAGAATTAACTGAAAAAACTCGAGATTACAATCTAGGAACATCTCTTAGAAATTACATCGACCCCCGAGTTGTAAAAGCTTGGTCAGATGCAGTAGGACTAGAATGGGAGAAACTTTACACATCTACACTTCAAAAGAAATTCCAATGGGTATCCAAAGTTGATACCAATTGGAAAAATATCACACAATCCTAAGCAAGCTACATTTAATTGCATCAAGAATTCAGGCGTTAATTATGCCGGGGTAGCTCAGCCTGGCCTAGAGTGCCAGTCCACACAAGGGTATTACTCATAATCTGGAGGTCGTGGGTTCGAAACCCACCCCCGGTATACACCGTTTTATTTAATACATGACAGGCAAATAATGCAATCATGGTTTTAGATAGTAACTCCAAAAAAGCAATCGCCCTTCACAAATTACTCAAAGGTAAAATTATTGTTACAGGAAAGATTCGAAAACTAAAACG
>JANXYF010000071.1 GCA_025350175.1 Nitrosopumilales archaeon
CAAATCATTCCTCTTTGTACTAGTGGGGCAGATGCTCTACAACCATTATAATAATTTGAACATCCAATGAATCGCTTTTTTGTCTTGCGAGATCTGATTATGAGGAGTTTTCCTATATGACAATCGGGACATTCCACAAGACCATTAACAGGTGTATTTGTCCCCAAAATGACATATTTTCTCTTCTTCTCTGACCACGAAAGGTATCCATTTTTGTCATAATACTGTCTTACCTCACTTTGGATTTTACCTATCTTTTTCTTTGTAATTTTAACAGAATTTCTTGAATCTAACCGCTTTTTGACTATCATCTGAGTAGTTTGGTCTTTCAATGGTATCATACTGTTTATCGAATTAAAGAAACTACTGAAGAATTTTTATATGGAATCTAGTCAGCGAGATTTGTGGAAAAAGTCTGTCTTATTGGAGCCGGCAGCACAAAATATGGTAAATTAGAAGACAGCATTATCGATATTGCACTTCAGGCATCTGTTGATGCCATAGAAAGTGCTGGAATAGAACCAAAGGAAATTGGAGCAGGATACATTTCTAATGTATTTGGTGTTGCAGACAAGCAAGTTCACTTGGGTCCTGTTATAATGAGTAATCTTGGTATTCCAGAAGTTCCTTCACTTTCAATTGAATCTGCATGTGGAAGTGGTTCTGTTTCATTTAGAGAAGCATATGCAAATGTTGCTGCAGGATTTTATGATGCAGTATTAGCAACAGGCGTTGAAAAAGTAACTCATACTGGTACTGAATGGACTACAACTTACTTTTCATATTGTTCTGATTTCTTTTATGAGGGAGGAGCTGGTGCTTCATTTCCTGGATTATTTGCATCCATGGCAAGAGCATATCTTGCTGAATTCAAAGCTACAGAAGAAGATCTTGCAATGGTTGCAGTAAAAAATCATGACAATGGTCTTCTTAATCCAAAAGCACATCTAAGGAAAAAAATTACAATTGATGATGTAATGAAATCAGCTGTAGTTGCAAGTCCACTAAAGTTGTATGACTGTTGTCCATTTTCAGATGGTGCAAGTGCTGTTATCATTTGTAGTGAAAAATTTGCAAAGGCTCATACTAAAAATTATGTTGAAGTTATTGGATCAGGAAGGGGTGGATCACCTGCTGCACTCCAAGGAAGAGATCATATTACTACTATACCAAGTACAAGAATTGCAGCACAAGCTGCATACAAGATGGCAGGTGTAACACCAAAAGATATTGATTTTGCAGAAGTTCATGATTGTTTTACAATTGCTGAACTAGTTGATACTGAAGACTTGGGATTCTTTGAAAAAGGAAAAGCTGTACAAGCAGTTAGAGAAGGAAGAACCAGACTTAACGGAGATATCTCTATCAATCCATCTGGAGGTCTAAAATCAAAGGGTCATCCAATAGGTGCAACTGGAATTGGTCAAGTAGCAGAAGTTTTCGATCAATTAACAGGAAAAGCAGGAGAAAGAACAGTCAAAAACGCCAAAATCGGACTAACACATAACTTTGGTGCTACAGGCGCCAGCTGTGCCGTTCATATATTCAAAAGTGTATAAATTGCTCACAAAAGAAGAATTCGCCAACAATGCTAAACTGGGAAAGGTTCTCACTAGAAAATGTACTAAATGTGGTCATCTTCATCTAGTTACGACTTATTATTGTCAAAATTGCGGAAACAAAGGATTTGAAAATACCATAATTGATGGTAAAGGCTACATTGTTACCTATACAATAATCACTGTGCCGCCAGACGGATACGAAGAATATGTTCCATATGCATGGGTAGTTATGAAATTAGACGAGTCTGAATTGAGGATCTCAGGTTTTATGGCAGACATAAAGTCTCCAGCAGAACTTCCTCTTGGAACAAAAGCCAAAATAACAGGCTACGATCAACGTGGAATCATAATTGAGAAACAGTAAATCAAATTTATTAAACTGATTAAAAAAATTCAAAAAATCTCTTTTATAATATTTGAACTGACATAACTTGAAATGTCTGTAGATGTTGTTTGTGGAAGATGTGGAGCTAAAATTGCAAATATGCGTATGCTAAAATCAATAAAAGATGTAATGCGACCATACAACAGTAAATGTCCATCATGTGGACAGACTCTATCTCCATCCGAATTTAGTGTGGATGTACAGAAAAACTGATCTAAAAAGCTTCCGTAGAGATCAAATGAGTCAAAAATCTTAATTACCAATGCCAATTTAGGTAATTCCATGGAGCTAAGTGAGGACTTTGGAGATCCAAAGCGTGGCGGAATATTACAATCAGCATCAAAGCGTGTGAGGATGATCTTCTCTGTTATGGCAAGTCCGAACAGAATTGATATTCTACGTATCTTAAACTCAAAAGGACCTCTTACTTATTCTGAACTAAAATCTCTAGCTGGCTTTAAATCAAAAAAGGAAAGTGGCAAGTTTGCATATCACTTGAGAAAATTACTAAGACAATCTCTTGTTGCTTTAAACAAGTCTGAAAGAAGATACACGATTACTAACTTAGGAAAACTAGTCCTAAGTCTTGCAAGACAGATCGAAGAGCGATCTATCATTGAGAGTGGCAAAATGTATGTCAGAACTTCTCATGAATCAATAGAAGAATTTAACTCCCATAAAATTATCCAATCCCTAGTTCGTGAAGGTAGCCTTCCACTTGAGCTTGCTCAAAAGATAACTGAGGAAGTAGAGAATAGGATATACAAATTCCAGACATCTTATCTTACATCCTCACTCATACGTGAGATGGTCAATTCTGTCCTCTTGGAACAAGGCCACGAAGATTATAGGCATAAACTTGCAAGATTTGGATTACCTGGTTATGATATTCATGAGTTGTTAACCAATGTAGATGGTATACACAATGGTGTGGAGGGTCTATTGTTTAAAACTGGACAAACAGTATTTGGTGAATATCTTGTCTTAAACACTTTACCTAAGGATGTTGCCGACTCTCATCTCTCAGGAGATCTTCATATTACAAATACTGGATTATGGTCACTTCTTCCAGATACTATATTTGTCAACATTAAGGAACTTATCGAAGATGGTGTTGACCTACGAGGAAAATTCTTGGGAGTTACAAGAACATCATCACCAAATTCACTAGATGATCTTTTCACATCTCTATCTCTATTGACAAGTCTTCTCATAAAAGAAGCCTCACAAGAAGTAGTAATGGATGGATTAGTTGCTGTATTACAAAAATATTCCAAGAATTTATCTGAAATTGAAGAAAAACTTGCAAGTTGCTTTGCAAAAATATCTACAGGATTCAAGTATGGAAAGAACGGAACACTTACTTCATTTAGAATTTCTATTGGAACAGAACCAAAATTAGTTGGAACTATTCTTCAAGCCTATAAGAAATATGTAAAGTCAACACCGATTCCTTCAATAGGACTAGTAGTTGATTATGAAAAAGCCAAGATAAGTGACTATTCAGAAATTTTAGCAGATATAATTGCATTAGGAGGACACATTATGTTTGCTAAAGGCTTGGTATCTAACAAAGGCTTGGCACGATTAGATACAAAGAATGTTGGAACGACCTCTATCAATTTAGAATCTCTCTCAATCAATATGCCAAGATTGGCCTTTGAATCTAACAAAGATGAAACCTATTTCAGAGCAAGACTTGCACTGTTGATGAAACCAGCACTTGCAGCCATGTCTTTGAGAAAGAAAGAAATATCTGATCTAACAAGACGTGGTCTTAATCCAATCCTTGCAAACAATACTCAGTACATGCAAAAGGGATCAGTAACTCTAGTTGTTAATCTAATAGGACTCAAAGAGGCAGTTTATGGTATTTTAGGATTCGAAAACAACAAGGCTGGACATGAAATCCTGGCTAAAGTGATAAACACTGCTATGGAAGTAGCCACAAAGAAAGGAAAGGAAATGGGAGATAATGTTATTGTGACTATGACTGAGAGTGACGCAGCAAGCCGCTTCTCCTCTCTTGATGGTGAAAAATATGGCAAGACATCAATTAATCAACATGTCATGGGCGAGTCTTATTCAGAAGGAATTGTCCTTGATGCCTCTGAGATAGCAGAGATGAATCCTAAGAATGAAAAGATCGTAGAATCAAACTATTTCTCAAAGATACTTAATGGTGGATTACTAGTTCAATTAAAGATCCCAGACACAATGGATGCTTCGGGAATCAAGAAGGCAATAGAAAAAGCAGGCGAACTGTTAGGATCTTTTAGACCAATCAGAAAGGTACCTATCTGTAGTAATTGTGGTCTAAAAGAAGAAAAGATCGCCGAAAAATGTTCTGTATGTAAGTCACCTTACATACTTGCATAACTCTCACCGTAGGAAAGAATGATAATTCAAATAAAATTTTTCAATTAGTTGGATTCTAAACTTGAATTTTTTATACATAATTTTTTTATCTTGAATAATATCATATCATAAAAATTCTACTGGTATCAACAAAATTGATCCAAAGTTTAGCTTTCGAAAATTATTTTTTGTCGTAGTGTTTATCTAACTCCCATTTGATAAAGATACGAAGGATATCCTTCCAGAGGAGTTCCAATTCCATGTTACTCGCAGTGGGCGCGAGAACTGGAAGGCTCTAGCGGGTCACTCCTCTGAAATTATTGATTTATTCTAAATCTATGGACTATAAAAGTTTAAATCGATTTTGGAAGTTTTGATTTAAGATCGATCACAAGATAGATAAGAAAATTTCATCTTTTTAAATACACTGATCATTTCTTCATGAAATTTACTCATAAATCTAAAAGAATTTTCTAAGATTTATTTTGGGCTAAAGCGATCTATTACTATGAAAATTGTAACGGTGTCAACAAAATTGATCCAAAGTCTAGCTTTAGAAAATTATTTTTCGTCGCAGTGTTTATTTAACTCCCATTTGATAGGGGTAAGGGGAGTAAGTTGACAGATTTTTCACAGATAGAGAATTCGATCCTTCAAGTAAAGAAGCGTGACGGTCGAGTATCAGATTTCCAAAGAGATAAAATTTCAAGCGCGATATACAAAGCACTCGTAGCTTGCGGAAGATCAGATCATGGATTGGCAGATAAGCTTGCAAATCATGTACTTACAAAACTTGTTAATCGAGGATTTTCTGGTTCAGAAGCTCCAAGCGTAGAAGATGTTCAAGATATGGTAGAATCTACTCTTATTGAAGAAGGGCTGGGAGAGATAGCAAAGGCGTACATCCTATACAGACACGAACGAAGAAGAGTTAGAGAAGAAAAAATGAAGGTTCTGGAATCAAAGACTCTTGATAGTGTGGCAAAAAAATTCGATCTTAATTGCTTGCGTGTTCTAGCATCTAGATATTTACTGAGAAATAACAAAGGCCAGATAACTGAAAGTCCAGGTGAAATGTTTGAAAGAGTTGCAATTCTTGTAGGTATTGCTGATATCATAAGAGATCCAGCCGTATTTCAAATTGAAGGTGGTTATACTCATAATGTAGAAGAGGCGGCAAAGTATCTAGAGAAACTTGATGACTTTGACTATAAATTCAAAGTAGGAAAATACTATCTAAACAAGTATCACTTTAGATCATTGATAAATCACTATATTGATTTAGAAAAACACGGACAGATGAAAATCAGCTTCCGTGAACTATTGACTATGTTGGCTGCAAACAAGTTTGAACAATATACTGAAAGAATCCAGGAATATGTTGATCTAATGAATGCTCAGGACTTTCTACCAAATTCACCTACCATGATGAATGCTGGTGCAAGATTAGGACAACTTTCTGCATGCTTTGTACTAGGAATGGAAGATGACATGGAAAAGATAATGAAATCATCTTCTGATGCTGCATTGATTTTCAAATCAGGTGGAGGAGTTGGTATTAATTATTCAGATTTAAGACAAGAAGGAGATATAGTGGCATCAACATCTGGAGTAGCTTCAGGTCCTGTCTCCTTTATGAGTATCATTAACACTGTTACTGAAGTAGTAAAACAAGGTGGAAAAAGAAGAGGTGCAAACATGGGAATCATTGAAGCGTGGCACCCAGATGTTGAGAAATTCATCACCGCAAAAACAAAACCAGGAGTTTTAGAAAACTTTAATGTAAGTGTAGGAATTTGGGAAGACTTTTGGGATGCATTAGTTAATTCAGAGGATGGAAAATTTGTTCTTCGAAGTCCAAAAGAGAGAGCTCCTGTAAGAGAAATAAATGCACATAATCTGATTGACTTGATTGCACTTTCTGCATGGAAGAGTGGAGAACCAGGATTGATCTTCTTTGATATTATAAACAAATACAATGTATTTGCAAAAGCAAGAGGCGGACCAATCAGAGCTACAAACCCATGTGGAGAACAAAGTCTCTATCCGTACGAATCATGTAATCTCGGTTCAATCAATTTGTCTAACTATGTCAAAAGAAAAGCAGACGGTCAATACGAATTTGACTGGCAAAGATATGAAGAGACAATAAGGAAAACAACAAGATTCCTTGATAATATAATTGATGTAAACACATATCCAATTCCAGAAATTGACAAGGCATCTAAAGATTCACGAAGAATCGGACTTGGAGTAATGGGAGTTGCTGATCTCTTATTCAAATTAAGAATTCCATATAATTCTCAAGAAGGATATGAATTCCAAGAGAAACTTGCTGAAGCATTAACATATTATTCAATGGAAGAAAGTGTTGCACTTGCAAAGACACGAGGATCATTCCCACTATGTTCAAAAACAGAATATCCAGAAGCTAAGATTCCTATTGCTGGATATTATGAGAAACCAAAGAGCACTCGTACTTATGATTGGGATGCTTTGATTGCCAAGATTCAGAAACATGGTATTAGAAATGTCCTAACAACAACAGTTGCTCCTACTGGTACACTATCAATGATAGCTGATTGCTCAAATGGAATGGAACCAATGTTTGCCTTGGTATTTGAAAAGAGAGTAACAGTAGGCAGATTCTTCTATACAAACAAAATATTTGAAGCAACTCTCAAAGAACATGGACTATACAGCGACCAAATTCTAGAGAAGATTGCAAATAACTATGGTTCTGTGAAAGGAATAGCCGAGATTCCAGAATGGATGCAGAAGATATTTGTCACAGCAATGGACATTCACTGGGCAGACCATCTAATGGCTCAGGGAGTATGGCAAAAATGGATAGGTAATGCAATTGCAAAGACAATCAATATGCCAAGTGACGTCTCATCTGATGACGTAAAAGCTGCATATCTATTAGCACATGATCTTGGTCTCAAAGGAATTACTGTATTTAGAGATGGTTCAAGACATGAGCAAGTATTACACATGACTGGAGACAATGTTAAAAAGAATTTCCTAGTGACTCCAAGTCCATTTGTTACAGATTATATCTCAAAGAATGTCACAAATGCATATCTAAAAGCTGAGATAGAAAGAGCACTTCAGATAAAAATTCCAGATAATGAAGTATCTGCTCCAACACCAACACTAACACCCGAACAAATGGAAGAGAGACTCTGTCCTACATGTAAGAACAACTTGGTATTTGCAGAAGGATGCAGTGTATGCATCGAATGTGGATACAGCGGTTGTACATCTGGCTAGAATATTCTTATTCAAATCAAAACTCTTTTAGTATCTTCAATTACTCAAAGTGTTATTGAATAAGAAAATAATTGGTATTGGTATTGGTGCTGCAGTATCCATTGCAGCAGTTTTTCTTATATTAGTACCACAATTACAACCTTCTACCATACCTCCGACTCAAACTGAGAATATTCCACATAACATAAAACTTGGTCTTGTAATCATACCTCCTACCCAAAAGTCAACTCTTCAACAAGTCAAGGATGCGTATGCTCAAGCAGCATCAACAGGAATAGGAAGGAGCAATGTCTATCTTTCTTGGCCTATTATGGAGCCTTCACAAGGAACTTACAACTGGGGTTATTCAGATATCTTGATGGGGTTGAACCGTGAACAACACCTCAATGTTACACTTTACTTTTCAGTAATAAACAATCAAAACTTAGGACCATTTCCAAATTGGATGGGAAAACCACAACTTGATCAAAAACTCCAAGATCAAACAGTAACTACTCTTGATGCCATACTTTCAAGGTATTACATTGTAGATTATGTGATAATTGGCGGAAATATTGATAGTTACTTTAGAGACCACCCAAATGAGATTCCAAAATACGTAGATTTCTTTAATGGTGTATATGCTAAGCTAAAAGCAAAACATCCTGACGTCAAATTTGGAAATTGGTTCTCTCTAAACGATGTATCAAATCACTTTCAGGGAGATGTTGTAGGAAAGCTAAACCAAGGTGATTTTGTAGCATATTCTTATGCTCCAGTTGACATGTTATACTATGAAAGTAATAGTACAGAAAAGGAAGGGGCTAATTTACATAAGATGATTGATTATGCAAATGGAAAGAAAATAGCATTAATGGAAGTTGGTTGGAGTACTGACAAATCAATTAATGGTACAAAAGAAGACCAACAAAAATTTGTAGGAATTGTATTTGATTTTTACAAGAAAAATCAATCAGATTTTGAGTTTCTAACTTGGTATAGACAGTATGACAGACCAGTTGATACATGTTATAATTCACTAAACAAAGCTTCCAACTCTGCCTTTAGCAATGATATAGTGATGAATAATACTGCTGCATACCTATGCGGTACTGGTTTGTTTGATGTAGACAAAAATCCAAAACCCGCATGGGATGAATTAAAAAAACAAATACAATCTATTCCTAACTCTTAATTACAGAATTAGGCAACTTTGATTTATTGAAGTATGTAGGATTTTTTAGTTTTTTACTGTTAATCACAAGTATTATTCCTGCATTTGCACTATACAAATCTCCAACTCTAGAAGAGAAGAACAATTTTGATCAATTACTTGCTCAATTTGAAGCAGTTAATGCAACAAAAAAAGATGTATCAGACGTAATTGAGACATTTCAAAAACCACTTGTAAGTACTTTCTTGTGTAATTCACAAGATGTCAATAATCAAATCATAACTACAGTTAAAACAAAATTGGCAAAGTTTGATCAAAGTACAGTTCATCAAGACTTGGTAACAGGAGGATCCTATACGTGGCATTGTTCTGAAGATATACAAGGTGGGAAAATTACTTTGGATTGTAATAATGAACTCAGAATTAATCCAAGTGTTATATCTAATGATACACAAATAGATCCAAAACTACATGGTATTGAAAATCTGGTCATATTGTATCATGAATTACTTCATGGGCAACTTATGATTGATGCAATAAAGAGCTCTATTCTATGGCAACAGGAGACTTGTAACATAAAGTCTGGAGAAAATATAGATTATTCATATGCAGATCCTGATCATAAAATAATTAACTATCTGCAAACTCAGTTTGCATCTGAACTTGTTGATAAAGACGGAGGAAAAATGATTACAAAAGAAATCAATCCAGATGAAACAAAAAATGGAACATTTACAGTCAAAGTCTTAAGCTTTCAAGATTATCCTTTGTTTGTAAATGGTACTAAAATTACTCTTAGGACAAATAACATATTAGAAAATTCATTTTTTCAAGTAAAAAATGATGTCTTTCTGAGTGGACATTTGAAAGATACCACAAAATTTGGACTTGCGTGGTTCTATCTTTTTAATAATCAAAAAACCCAGAATATTACGTATGAACCTGTTCCTGCCTGGACAAAACGGGTTGCAGGGTTGTGGTCTAGTGGAAATACTAATGACAAGGACTTTTTTGCCGTGATTGACTATTTAGTACAGCACAACATAATCAATTCAAATAGTGAAAAAAACACTGTCTCCACAATACCTCACTGGTTCAAGAAAAATGCACATCTGTGGTTCACCGGTGAAATTGATGACAATACATTTGTTAATTCTATTCAATATCTTATTTCATCTGGAATAATCTCTTAATTAGAAAATTAGATGCGGTCGCCGGGATTTGAACCCGGGTAACGGGCTTGGAAGGCCAGTGTACTAACCAAACTATACTACGACCGCTCACTGTGCCAATCTTAGACCTACATAATAATTCTTTTTTCGTATTCATAGAGTACACGTGAAATTATAATATGAGCTTCAAGTGGATTTTTGTCTACTAATACTATTTTATTAAAATAATCTTTGTTTTTATCAGAAAATTGACCTTTTGAAAATCCTCCCACAACAAGACAAGTATCGTCATCCATCTCCTCTGCCACTTTTTGATAAGAGCTTTTGATGCCTTTACTTGAAAGTGCAATTGTTTGTTTTGGATTAATTTTTTTAATTAAATCTCCAAAATTCATTTCCTTTATTTCAAGAAGTGTATTGTTATTCTCTTCAATTCTTCCAGTAGCGTATAATTTTTCAACAAGTCCTATGAATCTATGATATGACTTTGGTAATCTAACATTCTGACCTAAAGAAATAACCTTATCATCAATCGTATGAACAAAAACATTTAGTTTATTTTCAAAATAAAGAGGAATACTACAAGCTTCAAGTAAAGAAAAATGAACAAGATCAGGTCTTCCTCTTTTTATCTCATTTTTAATTCCCTTCATTGCTGCAAAATGCCATGATATATCAAGTAAAATTTCAGATGGTTTTTTGTTAAATCTTCGAGCAGATGCTATAACTGAATTATGTCTCTGTAGTTCTATAGGTACTAATTCTAATGCAGATTCTGCTATTACCAGAGAGAGCAAGATTGTATTTTAAGGGTAGGAATTATTAAACAACATGAAACCTGCAATTAAAGACCTTCTAATAGAAAGGATGCAAATTCTGATTAAAAATGCCATATCATATGCAAAGTCTAATCCAGAGTTGGCAGAAAGACAGGCAGCACTTGCCAAGAGACTTTGTACAAAATATCGTATTAGGATGCCCTATGAGTTAAGGATGCATTTTTGTAAAAAATGTAAAAAGTTCATTGTACCCGGATTTACAGCAAGGGTGAGAATAGGAAGGAGTAATCTCAAATCAATACGCATTACCTGTGGTTTTTGTAACCACACATACAGAAAGATAATTAAAAAACAAATTCCAATAGGTCAATGATTTATAAGACGAACTTTGAATTTTGCTTTTTATGGCAAAGGCATATGATGTACCAGCAGATTTGTTGATTGGTAAATTATCTGATACTTTAAAGAATGAGGATATTGTACAACCCAGTTGGATACCATTTGTAAAAACTGGCGCACATGCAGTAAAACCTCCGCAACAGAGTGATTGGTATTACACAAGATGTGCATCTCTTCTAAGAAAAATTTACTTGCACGGTCCTATTGGAGTAAACGATCTAAGATCAATGTATGGAAATGCAAGACCTATTGGTTATGGAGGAGCACATCACAAAGATGCTGGTGGTTCAATAATTAGAACGGCCATACATAGTTTAGAAAAATTAGGTTATTTAGATAAAGTTGAAGGAAAAGGTAGAACAATATCCCATGAGGGTATGAAAAAACTTGATCGTCTATCAACTGAGATCTTAAATGAATTAATTGCAAAAAATCCAAATCTAAAGAAATATTCCTAATTGTATTATGAGCTCTCATAACCCAAATGATGATCGAAATCCAAGTGATGCAGAAGTTTCTACCATGAAGGATACTGCACTAAAATCTCTCCTTACTGCTGAAGCCAGATTGAGGCTAAATAATGTTAGAATGGTAAAACCTGACTTGGCAGCAATGGTTGAAAATTATCTCTTAGGATTGGCATCTCAGGGAAGGCTGAATTCCCAAATCTCAGATGATCAGTTAAAGCAAATTTTGTTATCTATTCAGCAACCCAAGAGAGATTTTAAGATTAACCGCAAGTAGTTCTAGGGAAAATATATTAGGGGTGAATTGAACAATTACAAATATGAAAGCAGTTGTTTATGACAAGTATGCTCCAAATGATGATTACAAGTCAATTCTAAATGTAAAAGATGTACCTGATCCAAAACCAAAGCCAAACGAAGTTGTTTTCAAAGTCAAGGCAGCAGCGTTAAACTATAATGATATTTGGGGAATGCGTGGTCAACCAGTACCAGTTCCATTACCACACATCTCAGGCTCTGATGCTGCAGGTGAAGTTACCGCAGTAGGAGAAGATGTTACAAACTTTAAAGTTGGTGACAGAGTAGTTTCGCATTCCAACATGTCATGTAGAGTATGTGAAGCATGCACTGATGGACGAGAATTTGATTGTCTAAAGAGAACTATCTGGGGATTTCAAACAGGACCATTGTGGGGTGCATTCTCTGAATTCACTCACTTACCTGAAGTTAATGTTGCAAAAATTCCAGAAGGTGTAAGCTTTGATGAAGCTGCAGCAGCTTCCATGACAATACTAACCGCATGGCATATGTTAGTCGGCAGAGCAAAGATTCGTCCTGGTCAAGCAGTCCTTATCATGGGAGGAGGTTCTGGTGTAGGAAGCTTTGGAATTCAGATTGCAAAACTATACAACTGTAATGTCATTGCTACTGGAAGTCCAGACAAGCTAGACAAACTAAAAGAAATTGGAGCAGATTTTGCTGTTGATCATAGAAAACCAGATTGGAGTAAAGAAGTAAGACAAATAGCAAAGCCATTTGGTGGAATTGATATTTCATTTGATCACATAGGTCAAACTCACTGGAATGATCAACTAACTTTGCTAAAGTATGGTGGAACATTGGTAACATGTGGAGCAACCACTGGATATGATGCAAAGACTGACTTGAGACACATCTTCTTCAAAGGAACTAACATCTTAGGTTCTACACAAGGAACAAAAGCAGAACTAGAACAAGGATTGTACTGGATGGGTAAAAAGAAAATTAAAGCTACAATAGATTCTGAATATAGCTTTGAGAATGCTGCAGAAGCACATACTAAGATGCTTACTGGAAAAGGATTAGTAGGCAAAATCTTACTAAAACCATAAATAGAATTTATTTATGGCAAGACTCCTTCGTAGTCTCCTGTTTGTTCCAGGCAATAATGGCCGATTTTTAGAAAAGGCAAAATCATTACATGCTGACATTATTTGTTTTGATCTAGAGGATTCTGTTCCATTTGAAGAAAAAAAGTCAGCAAGAAATTTGATAAAAAATACTCTAAAAAATAGAATAGAATACAATTCAGAAATATATGTACGAACAAATTCTCCAATATCTGGACTTGTACCTGATGATCTCAAAGAAATTATTCAAAAAGGTATTGACGGTATTGTTATTCCAAAAGTAGACACTGCAAGTGATATAAAAAAAATTGAAAAAATTATGATTGGACTAGAAAAGAAACGTAAACTAAAGCCAATTGAAATCATTGCATCAATAGAATCTACAAAAGGAGTTGTAAACTCTTACGCTATAGCTTCATCCAGCAAAAGAGTATCAGCATTAGTTTTTGGAGTATTTGATTTGTTAAATGATCTAGGAGTAGAGTATACTAAGAATCCAGAAGGGGCAATCTATTCAAGAACAAAAATTCCAATAGATGCAAAGGCTGCTGGAAAATATGCAATTGATGCAATCTGGCAAGACATTGATGATACTATTGGATTAGAAAATGATTCCATTTCTGCCAAAAACTTGGGTTATGTGGGCAAAAGCATTATTCATCCAAATCAAGTCGATATTGTTCATAAAGTATTCTATCCAACTCACTCAGAAATAGAATGGGCAAAAAAAGTTATAGAGGCATATGATTTAGCCAAAAAAAATAAGAAGGGGGCTACAACAGTTGATGGAAAAATGATTGATGAAGTACATTACAAGAGAGCTGTAACTCTATTAAATTCAGTAAAAAAATAATCAACATAGTAAGAAAGTTGAATATATGACCTAATTACAGCTCTACCTATTATTTGATAAACATAAATCCTGTAGATACAAATAAGAATTTGTTAATTATGTTTACAGGAATAATTGAAGGCCTAGGTAATATTGTCAGATTTGATAAAAAAACAACCAACCGCAGTGCCGCAAAAATGAAAATAAAATTAGGTAAAATTGCAAAAGGACTCAAAATTGGAGATAGTGTTGCAATAAATGGTGTATGTCTTACAGCAGTAAATATATCAAAAGATGTTGCTGAATTTGAAATGGTTGGTGAAACAATAAAAAAAACCAACCTTGGATCTTTGAAAAGTGGCAACAAAGTCAATATTGAAAGAAGTCTTAAGGTTGGTGAACGACTTGAAGGACACTTTGTATTAGGACATGTTGATGGAGTGGGTATAATTTCTAAAATGGAAAAACAACCAAATCAAATAAAAATTTGGGCAAAAGTTCCAAAGGAATTATCAAAATATATCATCAAAAAAGGTTCTGTTACAGTTGATGGTATTAGTCTAACAGTTGTTGATGTGCTCAAAGATCAATTTTCAGTTTCAATAATTCCCCATACAATGAAAATAACTAATCTGGGTTACAAAAAAGTTGGAGATAAAGTTAATATTGAAACTGATATTCTCGGAAAATATATTTTATCTGATGATTAGTTACTTACCACTATTTTGGTAATTACCAATTTTCTAGTAAGGTTTATAACAATAATGAAAAGCTGATCATATAATGTCCTTAGAAGAAGCTATCTCATCGCTTAGACGAGGTGATTTTATTTTACTACATGATGGAGGTAAACGTGAAAATGAAGTAGATATGGTAATTGCAGCAGAATTTGTAACTCCTGAACATATAGCACGTATGCGCAATGATGCTGGGGGACTAATTTGTATGTCAATAAATCATGAATTTGCAACAAGTTTAGGTCTTGATTATATGCATGAAATTTTATCTTCTTCTCAAAAATTTGATTCAGATTCAAAGAAGATGATTATTGGTACTGCTCCATATGGGGATAGACCGTCTTTTTCAATTTCAATTAATCACAAAAATACATTCACTGGAATAACTGACAAAGATAGAGCATTAACAATTTCTGAAATGGCAAAATTATACAACAATGAAAATCATAAGAAAAAAGAAGTTTTCAATTCTACCTTTAAGACACCTGGTCATGTTCCAATGCTTATTGCTTCAGAAGGGTTATTATCAAATAGACTTGGACATACTGAGATGTCAATTTATTTAATGAAACTTGCAGGACTAACACCAATTACAGCAATTTGTGAAATGTTGGATTCTCAAACATATACGGCATTATCTACTGAAAAAGCTAAACAATATGCTACAGATAACACCATACCATATTTTGATGGTACTGAACTTGTCAAATTCGCAAAGGAGCATTAATTTTGAATATTGCTATTGTTGTAGCTGAGTTTAACAGTGAAGTAACTTCAAAAATGCTAGAACTGGCTACCGAAAAGGCAAAAATATTGAAAATGAATGTAAAATATACCTGTAAAGTACCCGGTGTATTTGACATGCCTCTCATAATTGATAAATTATTACAAAAAAAAGATGTTGACGCTGTGATAACTTTAGGTGCAGTAATCAAAGGACAGACCAAACATGATGAACTAATTTCAAATGTTACTGCAAAAGCACTAGTGGAGCTTTCAATAAAATATCAAAAACCTGTGACATTAGGAATAACAGGACCTGGAATGAGTGATAGACAGGCGCATCAGAGAATACGACCAGTGTCTGAGAGAGCAGTAGAGGCTGCAAAGAAATTATCTGATGAACTGGAGAAAATTAAAAATGATTCAACTAACCATAATTAAGATCACTGGATACGGACCATGGACTCTAACCTTAGGTAGTGATAGAGAACATAGACTTCAGATGCTCCAGGCATCATTATACAAAGAAATACAAAATTTGTTTTCAGAAAGAAATTGTCTTGCATTTCCTAACCGATTTGATGAGATCTTTGTAATAACTAACAGTCTTTCAATTGATGATCATATAGAAATTCAAAAACAACTAGTCAAGTCATTTGAATTGAGTTTGTCCATGTCTATAGGACAAGGAAATACTCCATTTGAAGCAAGTTCAATCGCTGACAAGGCACGACGTACTAATGCAATGTTAAGTAAGGATCACAATATTTTTGGATTCCCACTCGGAAAAGACGAAAATTCAGTTCAGATTATACACATGGATGTAGACGGTTCTACCTCAGTCTCGGCAAAAAAGTCACCCTATGAAGTATCATTACTTATTATCAAATTATATTCAGAAATGTCAGAATTTTTTCTCCAAAGAAATTCACTTACATTTTTCATGGGAGGAGATAATTTTATGATAATAAGTTCAGGTGTAAATAAGGATGAAATAACAAAATTTCTTGAAATTGTAAAACAAAAATATGATATTTCATTTAACTGTGGAATTGGAACGGCAAAGACTGGAAGAGACGCAGCCAAGTTAGCTACTCAATCATTAGATAAAATTCGTGAACTAAGAGATTCAGGGAAAAAAGATACCCGAATTCTAGAGATAACATGCTGATAAAAAATATCAGTCTTCTTTATGGTAGAGAACTAGAGTATATTCAAAACACTCATGTGAGAATCACTGGAAAATATATTGGACCAATAGGGGCAAAACTCTCACCTTACAAAGATGAGGCAGTACTTGACTGCGAAGGTCTACTAATGATGCCTGGACTTATTAATTCGCATACTCATATTGGGGATTCTATAGCAAAAGACATAGGTATAGACTCTGACGTTGAGGAAAAAATACATCCAGTTAGTGGATTAAAGCAAAAAATTCTCAAGAATTCTGATAAATCACATCTAGCAAGTTTTATAAAAAATTCATGCATTTCAATGATTAGAAAAGGCATAACATCATTTATTGATTTTCGAGAAGGTGGTACTGAAGGAATTAATCTATTAAAAAACGTCATATCAAATATTCCAATAAGACCTATCATCTTGGGAAGAATTGAATATTATCAAGATTCAAAATCTATCAAAAATAATCTATCTATACCAGAAGCAAGAAAACTAGATCTAAAAAATCTTCTAACTAACTGTGATGGACTTGGGATCAGCGGTCCAAATGAGTTTAGTAATTCAGCATTAAGATATTTTGCAACAACAAAAAAGATTCGTGCCATACATTCAGCCGAGACTGAAGAAAGTAACAAAATATCTCAAAAGACATATGGAAAAACTGAGACTCAAAGAGCATTACTTTCAAAACCCAACTTTTTGGTTCATATGACTTATGCCTCGAAAAAAGATCTTGCAATGGTAACTAAAAACAAGATAAACATTGTCATATGTCCAAGAGCAAATGGTTCTCTTGCAGAAGGTATCCCAGATGTTAATCTAATGCTTGATGCTGGTTGTAATATTGCAATTGGAACTGATAATGTTATGATAAACTCACCTGATATGTTCAGGGAGATGGATTATCTCTGGAAAGTCTCAATGGGTATCAAGAAAAAACGAGTAAAACCAAAAAATATACTTCAAATGGCTACTACAAACGCTTCAAATCTTTTGGGTGGTAAGATCGGAATTATTCAAAATAATAAAATAGCAGACTGTATATTTATTGAAAAACATTCAATAGATTTAGAACCAATGCATAACCCTCATGCCTCAATCGTTCAACGTGCTTCGGAAAATACAATAAAAGCAGTAATGTATGAAGGAAAATTAGTTCATGGCAAAATCTAGACCTTACGTAATCGTTAGCGCTGCTATGAGTATAGATGGAAAATTAGCTACTCGTACGGGAAGATCAGACCTTTCATCCAAAAGAGATTTGATACGAGTTCATAAACTCAGAAAAACAGTTGATGCAATACTAGTAGGGAAAAATACGATAAGTATCGATGACCCTCTACTTACTGTTAGATATGTAAAAGGAAAAAACCCAATTCGTATAATTCTTGATTCAAAGGGAAGTTTATCTCCTAAATCCAGAGTAATAGAAACTGCAAAAAAAATTCCTACCATGCTTGTGGTATCAGAAAACGCTCCAAAAAAGGTTGAGAGATTTATTTCGAAAGGAGTTGAAGTAATACGATGTGGAAAAAACAAAATTAATTTAAAGAAATTATTACAAATGCTAGGAAAAAGAGGAATCAAGAGAATTATTGTTGAGGGTGGAGGCACAACAAACTGGTATTTTTTCAAGGAAAAACTGGTAGATGAAATTACGATAACAATTGCACCATATGTTCTAGGAGGCAGTACTGCAATTTCTCTAGTTGAAGGTGATGGTTTTGGAGAAATATCTAATTCATTTAAATTAAAAAAGATTGAAAAAATACAAAATGAAATAGTTCTACATTATGTTTCTTAGTGTTTTAGATCATCACGTAGATGATCAATTTTGCTTTGTAGTGCTTTTTTGAGCTTTTCATTTTTTGAGAGATTCACTAATTTCCCACAAGTTGGACATTTGAAGGAAAGATCAAGGGCTTTTTCAAAGGTTAATTTTTGACAGTCTTCATTTCCGCAATGATAAAAGTCTGCAGAGTTTTCGTAATCTACTCTATGTTGTAATCTCTCCACAATCTTTTTCTTTTGATTCTCAATGAAATTATCTACCTCATCTCTTCTTGCTCTCCATCTGTAGACAAACCAGCCTTTCTTTTCGTCCTTTACCCTTATTCCTGTTATCAAAGCTTTACCAAAAAGATCATACAAAACCTTCCTAACTATATTGATTCTAAGTCCAGTCGAGCTAGCAATTTCTTCGTCAGTGGCATCCTCTGTGTTAAGCAAAGAACGGGCAACTTTGAGATACTCATCTCCACCAATTAATGCGGCAATCTTTACAAAAGGATCCTCATGTTCAACTGACATTATACATTTCCTTCCTGACAATCCATATTTAATCAATGGTTTTAAACCTGTTTTTTTATTTAATATGTGGTTATCAAATTGATAATCAATCCGTGACACTTTTACTTGGAAGAATTTACTGTAAATATGAATGAAATCTAGAGTACTCATTCTATTTTCTATCCTAGGAGTTATTTTAATCACTTTTAGTTCTGTGATGTATCTTCAGGGAATTACTGAAAGTAGTATAAAATCAGAATTAATCAAGCAGGTAGAGATAGAAAAATTGACTCAAATTAAAGATATATCTTCTCACATATCAGCTGATCTTGGCAGTGTAATTGCAAGACTCAATGGATTGGAGGACTCTAAGGAATTCCAAAGTGGAAAATTAGATGCCATGTCAGAAAAACTAGTTTCAGAAAAATATTTAGAGATTAATAATATTGTAGACAGGATTTTTGTAACCGATACTAAGAACATTGTAAGGATTAACGCAGTACCTCAGGGAGAAAATAGATTTCTTGGTTACGATGTAACAAATAGAACTTATGTGCAAAAGGCTATCTCAAGTGAAGATCTGTATCTATCTGATTATTCTATAGGATTAGATGGAAAAAGCAGATTATATGTAAGCAATAAGATAACTGACCATGAATCTGGAGAATTTAAAGGAATAGTATGGGCTACAGTTCCAATCAATTCATTTTTCTCCAGGTATTATAATATTGATAATTCAAATTCACCATTTATGATGGTAATGGATAAAAATGCAACGTATTTGGTATCACCATTTTCAAATCTTATTGGAAAAAGTTTTTTTTCATCTGACGTACAAAGTTTTTTTCATAATAACACTGAAGTAACTAAATACACTAAAGAATTGCTTGCTGGTAAATCAGGAATTACAATATTTGACTTTGGACTGGGACCAAGATCAGTGGTTTATGATCCTGTATTTGTTAATGGAATACCGCAGTATTATTTGATTCTAGTAATACCTCACGAGTCTGTATATTCACAAATTGACGACATCCTAAATCTCCAAAGAAATGAAATTGTATTTGGTTTTATTGTTAGTATAATATTTGTTTCAACTCTAATTTATTTAATATTAAAAAGAGATGCAAAGTTATTTCAAAATGAACTAATAATTCAAAAACAACATGATGAGATTATAAAAAGTGAAAGATTATCTGCTATAGGAGAATTGGCTTCTAGGCTTGCTCATGATATTAGAAACCCACTTTCTATAATCATGAACACGTCTATGTTAATCAAACAAAAAAATCCTAATTTAGATGAAAAAACCCTTGGTTTCTTAGATAAACAGATTGATTCTGTAAAGAAGATTTCTAATCAATTAGATGATGTACTGGATTTTGTAAGAATTAGTTCTCCTCAACTAGAATACCATTCAGTTCTTGAAATAATCAAATCGACTGTTGATAAAATACAGATGCCTAAAACTATTGAAATTGTATTACCTACAAGTGATTTTAAAATATATTGCGATGAAAATAAAATCGAAGTTGTACTTGTAAATCTAATAACTAATGCAATTCATGCAATAAAAGAAAATGGCAAAATAGTGATAAGAATTATGGAGGAAGAAAATAGTCAAGTAATCGAAATAGAGGATAATGGAGAAGGGATTCCAAGAACCATTTTACCAAGAATCTTTGATCCACTGTTTACAACAAAGAGTTATGGAACAGGACTTGGTCTATCAAGCTGCAAAAATATTATCGAGAGTCACAAGGGTACAATAACAGTAAAATCGTCTGAAGGCGTTAAAACCGTATTTACAATTAAACTTCCTAAAAATATAAAATAAAATATTTAATCGTTTGAACTGATAGTTTTAGTAATTACGTTTTTACCTTTTTTTGTTGGTACTATCTCTCGTTCTCCATCTGGATATTTTTTCTCAAGATTCCGTCCTTGTAAAATTCTATCTAGTAAGATTGCAAGAGCTGAAATCTCTGAATGTGGTTGATTTCCAATTGCCACATTGTAATCAGCCATATCATATGCCTCTCTTGGAACTTTTTCAGCCCCCACAATTATCAAAATTTTTTCTTCTTTTCTTATCTCATCCTGTACTGTGTTAATATTTTCACCATACATTGTCAAATGAACTATTTTGAATGATTCCTTTTTTTTTAACTTAACAACATCCTTCCAATTCTCAATAATTTCTACTTTGAAATCACTACCCCATATTTTATTTACTTTGGAAATAGTTTCTTTGATCTCCGGATTTGCATCATACATGTATATTTTTGATGCCCCAAATGCTCTTGATACTAGGGTTACATGTGTTGTCACTCTGTCATCCCTGACTAGTCGTGTACCTATACGTAAAACTTCGATCTTCATCTTTGGAATTTTCTTTGCTTTTGTGGTTTTGATATTTCAGTTTTTCTTCCTGTTATAGGTATTGCATCTATTGCCTCGAATACTAGCGTCTTTAATTGATTAATGTTGTATCTAGTTGTGGAAGATACTGGTAACCATTTTTTATAATCATCCATACCTAATTCTTTAGCTCTCTCTGCAACTTCTTCTTTTGAAATCAAGTCTGACTTGTTTAGAACAAAAATCATTTTATCTTTACTTACTCCAATTTCATCTAAAGTAGAAATACAGCTCTTGAATTTTTTTCTTAGTTCTAAAATGTCGTCACTAATATCAATTAAAACTATTACAACATCTGTATACACAAGTTCTTCAAGAGTTGACTTGAATGCTGCTACCATGTATGATGGAAGCTTGCTTATGAAACCTACAGTATCCGAAATTAAAACTTCAGAGTTTTTGAGAGTGATCTTTCGTGTAGTTGTAGATAGAGTAGTGAAAAGTTTTGGACTTTCTTCTTTTTCTTCTCCTGTTAATATGTTGAAAAGTGTAGTTTTTCCTGCTGATGTATATCCTGCAAGTGAGATCGTTTTGAATCCAAATCTTTCTCTTGCTTGTCTATGAAGAGCACGTTGAGTTGATGCCTTTGCTAATTTTGTTTTTACACCGTTCATTCTATTTTTGATGTCATTAAAGTAGACATCAACTTCGAACTTTCCTATTCCCATGAATCCTGGCTGTTCTCCCATCTTTGCTAGTCTAACTTTTTCTCTAGCTCTTGACATCTCATATCTTAACTGCGCCATTTTTACTTGTAATGTTGATTCTGAACTCTTTGCTCTACGTTCAAAGATCTGAAGAATTAGAGCTTCCCTATCCAGAATGTTCATTTTGAGAGTAGAGGCTAAATTATAATTTTGAGTTGGTTTGAGAATTTCATCAAAGATTATTACATCAGGTTTTACTGTACTCAACATTTCCTTGAGTTCCTCTACCTTTCCTTCTCCAAGACCATACTTTGACTTGTTTAGAAATCTATGTTGTATGACCTTGCGAACCTCATATCCTGCAGCATCACAAAGACCTAGTGCTTCTTTTAGTGAATCTTCTCTATCATATGTTATGAGAATTGCAGAATCTTTCAATATTATATTAGCAGTCCTTCGCTATCTTATTGCTTTCGAAGCGTCTTTTCTATAGTGACATCAAGTACAATTTCTGCTATATCACTTGCATACTCTGATATTCTTCGAATGTTTTCACTCATTCTTCTCACTCTGTAGATCTCTTCAGTATCTTTCAATGTTCTCATACCATCTTGTACCTTCTTTTCATATTTTGAAATTTCAGCTGTTTTTTGAATAGTTCGTTCTGCATGATTGGATTCCTTTTTGAATAATGATAAGCATGCGTCATCCAATACCGATAAGGTAAAAGTATTCATTTCATGTATGGGTTCAAGTACAGATTTCTTGATTGGTTTTTTGTATTCAAGTAAATCTCTTGCTATTTCTGTTGCGTGATCTCCTACACGTTCTATGTTTTTTACTATTAATCTATATCCCAAGCAATGATAGGGACTCTCTATTCCCATCTCATTTAACATGTGTTCATTTTGTATGGCTATCTTGAGTTGCCTCATTATGTAGAAACTAAATCTATCTACTTCATCATCACTGTTTATGACTTCTTGCGCTAGTTCAAAATTTGCCTCTTCTTGTGCTAGTAGAGCATCGTTTTGCATTGATTTTGCTATTATCAACATTCTTTTTAATGCTCCATCAACTGAAAGTTCAAATAAATTAATGAGTACTTGAATAGTAATACCCTCAGTGGAATCAGCAGTAATCTCAGTTCCCATCAGAATACCCTTTACTGCATTTTTGATAGAATTTCTCTGAGATGGCTTTAATCTTCCCATCTTTGATTTTACATTTATGATAGTAAATCCCAGAAGATAAAGTGAAATCAATTTACAAATTGTACCATTAAAGCATCATAACAAACCTACAGGTACTGAAGAAGCATCAATTGAGATCAAACCAGAGGATGCAGATTCTACAATAGTTAGAAAATTGATTTCACTTT
>JANXYF010000153.1 GCA_025350175.1 Nitrosopumilales archaeon
ACTGTAAAACGATTCTATGATTCCAAGGTAAAACCAAAAAGTAAGACCGAAGAGCCAGGTAAACATCCGTACACCAGGGGAATTCATCCTGGAATGTACAGAGATAGATTATGGACAATGCGACAATACACTGGTTTTGGAACTGCCGAGCAGACAAATCAACGATTCAAGTATCTTCTTGAAAGAGGTCAGACGGGCCTTTCCATGGCATTTGACTTGCCAACTCAGATAGGATATGATGCCGATGACTCTCATGCAGAAGGTGAGATAGGTAAGGTGGGCGTATCAATTACATCGCTTAAAGACATGATGAAATGCTTTAACGGAATTCCGCTTGACAAGGTTAGCACTTCTATGACAATAAATTCTACAGCTTCGACGTTGCTTGCATTATACATTGCAGCAGGTGAATCACAAGGTGTTGACAGTAAACAACTCCGAGGTACAACTCAAAATGATATACTAAAAGAATACATTGCAAGAAATACGTACATCTATCCACCGCGTCCATCTATGAGATTGATTGGTGACATGATTGAATATTGCTCAAAGAAAGTTCCTCAGTGGTATCCAATATCGATATCTGGATATCATATGCGTGAAGCAGGATGCAATGCAGTACAAGAAGTTGCATTTACGCTTGCAAATGCAATAGAATACATCGAGACATGTGTTGACCGAGGATTGAAAATTGATTCATTTGCACCAAGACTATCTTTCTTCTTTTGCTGTACTAGTGAATTCTTGGAAGAGATTGCAAAGTTTAGAGCTGCACGAAGAATTTATGCCAAGATACTAAAAGACAGATTCCACGCAAAAGACAAAAGATCTATTCAGCTAAAATTCCATGTCCAAACAAGTGGAGAATCTCTTACTGCACAACAGCCAGACAATAATATTGTTCGTGTTGCAATGCAATCTATGGCAGCTGTACTTGGTGGATGCCAATCACTTCACACTAATTCAAAAGATGAAGCACTGGCTTTACCTACTGAAGCCGCAGTCAAGATTGCTCTAAGAACTCAGCAGATAGTTGGACATGAAAGTGGAATTACAAAGACTGTAGACCCACTTGCCGGTTCATACTATGTAGAGCAACTGACTGACACTATAGAAGCAGAGGCAAACAAGTATCTGAAAAAAATTGACCGAATGGGGGGCTCTCTTGTTGGAATTGAACGTGGATTCTTCCAATCTGAGATTAGACAAAATGCTTATCGTCTTAAGAAAGAGATTGACGG
Organism: Nitrosopumilales archaeon; assembly: GCA_025350175.1. GTDB lineage: Archaea > Thermoproteota > Nitrososphaeria > Nitrososphaerales > Nitrosopumilaceae > Nitrosotalea. The sequence continues at coordinate 1,242 of JANXYF010000153.1, forward strand.
AGGAGAGAGAGTCATAGTTGGTGTCAATAAGTTCACAGACTCGACAAAAGAAAAACTAGACATTATGAAAATAGATGGTAGTATCCAAACACAGCAAGTACAGCATCTAAAAGAACTTCGTAGTACACGTGATAATGCCAAAGTTGAATCCGCGCTTGAAAAGATGAAGAATGCTGCTGACAAGGATGAAAATCTAATGCCGTACATCTTGGATGCAGTAAAAAGTTATGCTACTTTGGGAGAGATTAGTAACACATTCAGAGAAGTCTTTGGAATTTATCAACCAAAGGAGACATTCTAAAATGCGAATAGATCATATTGCAATTGCAGTAAATAATCTAGATGACGCTGTAAAAGAATACCAAGCGGTACTTGGAATCCACGAAGTAGAATTTGAGACAGTGGAAACAGAAGGAGTCAGAGTTGCAATTCTTCACCTTGACAATTCTAGAATTGAATTAATGGAGGCAACAAAGGAGACAAGCCCAATTAAAAAATTCCTTGCAACTAAAGGGGAAGGGTTACATCACATTGCACTTGAAACTGATGGCATAGATGGCGAAGTAAACAGAATGAAAGAATGTGGAATAAAATTTTTGGGAGATGTAAGACCAGGTTCAAGAGGCACTAAAATAACATTCATTCACCCAAAATCATTACATGGTGTATTGGCAGAGCTTTGCTCTCATCCACAATAGAATTCTAATCTACAAGCTTTAGAGTATCTGATGCAGTAATTATTCCTACAATCTTACTTTGTTTTGACACTAGAACACATTTTGAATATCTAATTAATGATACAAGTGTCTTGACTGGAGTGTTATGATCTACAATCGGAGGTCGTGCATCCATTATCTCAACTAATTTGATCTTTTTTCGTTCAGTCTCATCACTATCCACAATGTGTCTTACAATGCCGTCTTCTGTAATGACGCCTACTACTTCAGGTCCATCAAAGATTGGTATCTGACTAATGGATAATTCTTGCATTTTTTTTATTGCATCCTGCAATGAATCATTTGCTTTGAGTTTGGCAATATCTTTACTACAGATATCTCCTGCCTTTGTTGATGATTGACTGTCAAGTGACCACAATACTTCAAATATTTTTCTTGCAGTAGAATAACTTGGCTGACATCTTCCAGACTCGATTTGATTTATCATTGATGTACTTACTCCTGTTAGAGATGCAAGTTTTTGCTGAGTCAGCCCAATCTTCATTCTTGCTTGCTTTATTGATTCAAGTCTTGGAAGCATTATGCGAATGAAATGTCTGGTTCAATATTTCAGTGTTCTTTAATGAATGAATGTGGAATGGAATGAAAAAAATTGCGTAAGGGCTACTTCAAGCCCGTCTTTCGTGCAAATTTTGCTATAACGAAGATTACCATGGAAATTATAAGAAAATCAATTACCACTCCTACAAAATCTCCTATTCCAAAATTCATTCCATTTCCTATTGGTAAGGTGATGATGGCTTTTCGCCAGTCTCCGCCCTCTATTAATGCGCCAGGAACTGGCATGATGAGATCTTGTACTAGAGCTGTAACGACTTTTCCAATTGCCGTTCCCATGATGAAACCTATTGCTAACCCCATAACTCCTGCCTTTCCAATAAAGTCTCTAAATTCTGCAATGAGACCTTTTGGCTCTGGTGCTGGGGGTACAGCTTTAGGAGTAACTGCCTCTCTGATCTTCTTTAGCTCTTCAAGTATGTCATTTTCTAAGACCATGCATTACAATTGCTAGTACGGGTATATCATCTATACAAAAAAACAAATCATTTTCTGGTAAATGCCATTGCAAATTCTTCTATTGTTTTTTCCCAATTCTTGGCCTTTACTATTCCACTTGCAACAAGTATGCCTTTTGCACCAAGCTCCAGTGCTCGTGACACATCTTGGCCTGAAACAATTCCTGCCCCGCATAATAGTTGGGTAGAATTATTTGCTTTTTTTACTGCCTTGACTGACTCTGTGATGATTTCAGGTTTTTCTTTAGAGACTGCTTTTCCACTACCTATGAGCTCTGGCGGTTCTATTGCAATAAAGTCAGGATTTAGTTTAGCATACATCCATGCCTCATTTACATCTTGGACACACACAACTGATGTCATATTTAATTCTCTTAGTCTGACAACTAGATCTTCAATTTCATTTGATGGTATACGGTGTTCACTATGGTTTATCAGAGAACCTGCAACTCTTGATTTTTTTACAATCTCGGGAATGACAAATCCTGTTGTACTGCCTGCTTTTGAATTATCAAGATGTTGAGCAAATACGTCTGAGGAAACTCTGGTAACTTCTGACATGAGGTGTTGAGGAGGACATACTGGAATTCTTAGTTTATATTTTCTTGCAATCTTTGAAGCACTCTTTGCTAAACGCAGAGATTTTGAACCTGCAATCTCATCATAATTTTTAAAGTTGATGATAAACAAATTATTTTCAAAAAAATCTTACAGTTGCCCATATATCAAGAGATCTTAGAAAATTATTATACTGACTATACATTAAATGTTCTATGCCGTTATCGGAAAGGACACTTGCTTTACTAACTCCTCTCAAATCTATTGATGATACAATCATTGGAAGTGAGCAAGATGATTTGATTCGAGATATATTCAAAAAAATTCTATCAAGTGGTGATAGTTATAAAATAGATGAGATAGAAAATTGGCTTGATAATAGGCAAAAAATCAATCCTGTAATTGCTGAGAGGATTCTAAATGTGGCACATTATCAAAAAGCAAAATTTGATGCTAAAAACCCATTAAAAATGGCAGATGATAGTTGTGGCTGCGGCGGAGATTGTTAATTACTTTTTAATTCCAAGTGTTCTATTCTTTAGTCTAAGGTATATGTTGTGACACTTTCTACACCTTGTTGCACTAATTGGGTTTTTGGCACCACATGAAAAACAGACTTTGAAGTGAAGCCTAGCCTTCTGTGCTATAGCTTTTTTTAGTGGATCGGTAATAGGCATTTTCTATTTCTCCATTTTCCTGCTATTTGATTCTACCTTTTCCAAGCTTTCCTGCAAGAAGCATGGGTATCTCGGCAGGTCTCTTGGCAACTGGTACATTTGCCTTGGTGTACATGGATACTTTGGATTCTGCAGAACCATAATTTCCGTATACTATGGCACCTGCATGACCCATTCTCTTTTCTTTTGGCGCTGCTCTTCCAGCAATATATGCGACCACTGGTTTGTCAAATTTAGTATCAATGATATGCTGTGCTAGCATCTCTTCTGCATCTCCTCCAATTTCTCCAACTACAATAACTCCGTCTATGTTTGCACCGTTTCTTATGGTATCAAATGCTTCAATTAACGGAGTTCCATTGATTGGATCTCCTCCAATTCCCAAGCATATGCTTTGACCAAAATTTGCAACTGAAAGATTATGTGATGATTCATACATCAAAGTACCACTTCTGGATATGACTGCAATTCTACCTGGCTTGAAAGGAGACGCTGGCATGATTCCTATTTTCATTATTCCAGGAATGATGATTCCTGGTGTGTTTGGACCAATTACTATGGCGTCTTTTTTCTTTGCTAGTTCTACTATTGCTAGTGCGTCTTTTACAGGGACATGTTCTGGTATTGCAATTAGTAATTTGACTCCTGCCTCTAATGCATCCTTTGCGGCAGAAAGAAAGAATTTTGCTGGTACAAATATTATTGAAATCTTGGCACCAGTTGCACCAACAGCTTCGTTCATTGTTTCATAAATTGGCACTCCTTCCAATTTTTGTCCACCTTTACCTGGTGTTACTCCAGCTACAATGTTTGTACCATAAGCTAACATTTGCTGTGTATGAAACGCACCAAACTTGCCTGTAATTCCTTGTACTATGACAGATTTTTTTTGGTAATCCTTGTCACCCTCTTTTCCAATTAATATTTCGTAAAGATCAACCATTTTTATTCATCTCAATTACTGCTGCATTTATTGCTTCTTCAATTGTGTCAAACATCTTTGTTCTAGAACCTTTTAGCAATTCTTTTGACTTGTCTGCCTCTGCACCTGACATTCTTGCAAATACTGGAAGATCAATTACCTTATCTTCATATGCTTTGATAAATGCCATTGCAACTGTTGTTGTCTTGACAATTCCACCGTAGAGATTTACTAAAATTCCTTTTACCTTTTTCATTTTACTAATCAGAGTTAGTGCTTCGTATACTGTCTCAGTAGTTGCACCTCCTCCCACATCTAAAAAGCAAGCAGGTTTTCCGCCATTATCTGATAGCATGTCTAGGGTGGACATTACTAAGCCTGCTCCGTTTCCTACTACTGCAATATTTCCCTCAAGTTCCACAAGTGAAAAACCGCTTTTTTCTGCCCTCTCTTCAAGTTCTGAGACTTCTTGGAATTTGCGTAATTCATCGTGTCTGAACATTGCATTGTCGTCTATGATGACTTTGCCATCTAATGCCACAACTGAATCATCCCCTAGTATTGCAAGAGGATTAATCTCTGCAAGCTCTGCCTCTTTTTCAACTGTGATTTTTGCTAATTTTTGTAAAATATCTATAAACTGGGTTAAGGCCTTGTCTTTTAATCCCATTTGCTTTCCTACTTCTTCTGCAGTCTTTGCATCCACATTTCCTAGTCCTACTTCGTGTATTATCTGATTTTTAACAGACTCGATTTCAACACCGCCCTCTGCAGATGCTATTATTGTATAACATCTCTTACCTCGATTCAAAAACAATGAAAGATAAAGTTCTTTTTTGATATCTGCCATTCTTTCAAGTAAAATTGCCTTTGTCTTTTCTCCCTTGACAACCTTTTGCATAATATCTGGATATTTTAGCTCAAACTCATCTGCATTTTGGCATTTCTGAATTGCTCCAGCCTTTCCTCTTCCTCCTACTGCCATCTGAGCTTTAATTACAAATGGAAAACCTAACACTACTGCATCCTTTCTGCCTTGTTCAATGTCTACAGATGTAAGTCCTTTTGGAATTGGGATTCCATAGTCTGCAAACAATGACTTTGCTTGATACTCTAGTAGACGCATTGTGCTTTTTCATTTTTATGGTCTTTATAATCTGTTTGATGTATTTGTTATTGATTAAATCATTATTTACTGTTAAATTAATTTCTGATCGCAAATTTACCATTTTGTTTCTTACACGGTATTTACAAATTTCCTAGTGGCAGATGATAGAAAATTTTCTCTGCCTATCTAAATTGCTCTTCTAGGAGGTCTACACATTGTAGGAACAAATCTTTGCTCTTTCGCATGAGCCAGTTAGGAAATTCATCCAGCGTAAATACAAACTGTTGCTGAAAGCTTGGAACTACTCCTCCTCCAGATGTGATTACCTGTACGACGACATATCCATCTGTTATGGTACATACTGTCTCTTGATATGCCTCATCTTCTTCCTCAAGTGTATTTCGATACAACACAAGAGGGGTTTTGGTCTTTGTAACGTGAGAGGATGCTTTTTTTAATAAAACCGCAAAGTGTGATATGAGCCAACCGTCTAGGGTTATCTGTTTTGCCATGTAATACTATGTAATTTTTTATTATTTAATTCAATGGATGAATCACTACTCAACTGAGATTCGAATCTTTTGACCATCTAGATCCTCATCTTTGTAATTTTTGGCCTTGTCATCAAATTCAATTCTTTTTACCCTTACTAGGAAAGAAAGTTCAGATTGTTTTTCTTTTGCCATCTCAAGTGACTCTTCGTCAAGGCCCAAAACATATGCTGCTTCTAATACATCAGTTGGGGTGTATCCCCTCTCTTTTCTTAATACTTGTAATCTTCTTGCAATGTCACGTATCAAACCCCTTGCCAGCATTTCACGGTTTCTGGTTGTACTGATAAACACCACAAGTGAATCCCGATTTGACATTGCAAAGCCATCTTTTTCGGAATATCCTACTATGAAATCTTCTTTAGATAATTCGATTTTATTATCTCCAAGATCAAAAGTAAACATTCCATTTTTCAAAAGACTATTCACAATTAGACTTGGGTCGGTCTGAGAAAACTTGTCTAACAGTCTTCCCATGTCTTGTTTTGCCTTGGGTCCAATTTTTTTTCTCTCTAGTTCTACTTTTGGAATTATTGGTAGTCCTGCATTTAATAGGTTTGATACAAGATCAAGTCCTTCTGATTTTTCTAGTTCGATAATGTTGTATTTTTCTACGTTGAGTTGTGAGAGCAATAATTCTGAGAGTGTCTCTAACTTTGCCTTTTGAGTTGGTTCTACACAAATTATTGCATCATTTAGTGGCCATCTTCTCTTGAGTTTACCCTTCATTCTAGCAGCTGCAGAAACTGAGACTGTCTCTTTCATCAAATCAAATGCTTCTTCAACTTTGTCATTTGTAAGAGAATCTTGTGCTGATGGAAAGTCTCCTAAAAGTATGTTGTTTTTCTCTGCAAACATTATACTGTACAGGTACTGGGTTGTAAAGGGGCATATTGGATGTAATAATATGTCCAAGTTTCGTAATATCTCTGCAAGTGTTGCATAGATTGCAAATCTTCTATCCTTTTGAGAGTCGTCTTCTGCCCATAACTCTTCACGGGTAATTGGAATGTATACTTGGCTTACTGAATTTATGAGATAATCATCAATTGCTCTTGCAGCTTCATGAAATCTACACTTGTCATATGATTCAATTGTTGAAGAAAATAATTTTTGAAGTTTTGATAAAACCCAAATCTCAGATTCTTTTAAAAGGTTTTTGTCTTTTGCCCACTGGACGTTGTGAGTTTTATCATACTTGTCGTATTCACTATTTTGTTTAAAGTATAGATGAAGATGATACAAAGTACTAAGAATTTGGTATGGTCTTGATACAAGCTCATCCGTACTGAAATTAATTGGCTCGATTGGACTTGACTTCCACATAAAGTACAATCTTATCAGATCCACAGAATATTTTCCAAGCAGTTCTGCTGCATCCATTACGTTTCCTTTGCTTTTACTCATCTTGTTTCCATTTGCATCAAGTACGTGACCTTGAAACAAAAATGACTTGAATGGAGCAATTGGTGCATTATTGAAAATTACATTTTCTATTAACAGTGTATATGCCCATCCTCTTGTCTGGTCTATTCCTTCTGTTAGGAAAAGTGCTGGGATTAATTCGTTATATTCTGAATCTGTAAGCGAGGCATAAGGTGCAGCACCGCTGTTGTGCCATGTATCTAAAACAAACTGTTCTCTTTCCATTTTATTTCCACATTTTTCACATTTTATGACAATGTTGTCTATCCATGGTTTATGAAGTTCAAAATTTGGCCCATCTGGAAGTTCAGACGCCGTCTTGACAATTTCATCTCTTGAGAAGAACCATTTGTTATGATGACATTTTTTACAATTCCATAAGGGTAATGGACATCCCCATGTACGCTCCCTTGAGATGCACCAAGGATGCTTGTCTTTTATTATCTCCAAAAATCTATTGCGCGGTGGCTCAAAAAAGTACTCGACACTTTCTGCAGCTTTTACCGCCTTGTCCCCTAATCTGTCCAAAAAATAGAAAAACCCTCTTCTTGCAAGCCAGAGAAGTTTATGCTGTGATCTCCAACATAATGGATATTGGTGCTTTATCTTTCCAATCTTGACTAGAGCTCCCTTTTCTTTTAACGCGTTTACTATTTTTTCATCCGCATCTCTTACAAATAATCCTTCATAGATTCCAGCGTCCTTTGTAAATTTGGCCTCATCATTTATTGGATTGAATATGGGTACAGATCTCTTTGTTGCAATTTCAAAATCTTCTTCCCCATTTGCAGGAGAGAGATGGACAAGACCACTACCCGTTTGGATGTCGACAAAACTTTCTGCAACTGCGATATGAAATTTGGGTGATTTTGAAAATTCTTTTAGTCCTGAAATCTCATCTAGCAGTGGATGGATGTATTTTTTTCCTTCAAGTGTTGATCCTTTGATAGTTTTGATTACTGTATATTTTTCTATTTTTGCCTCTTTCATAAATTTCTCTAATCTTTTTTCTCCTATAACCCATGTTTGACTTTCGACTTTTACATGAACGTAATTCTCATCCGGATTTAGGCCAACCATTGTATCTGTAACTAGAGTGAACGGCATTGTAGTCCAGACAATTAAATACAAATCCTCATCTTGCAATTTTACTTTATAATACAGAGATGGGTCTACGACTGTATCATATCCTTGATTTACTTCTGCATGACTAAGTGATGTCTGACAACTAGGACAATAAGCTACTACTTTGTATGATTCAGATAAAATTCCTATTTCATGCGCCTTTTTTAGATACTTCCACTCTCGCTCGATATATTCATCCTTGTATGTCCAGTATGCTTTTTGTTGATTAAATGACATGCCAAGAAGTTTGTCAACTTCAAGCCATTTTTCATTAAATTTGTGAACAATTTTTTTACACTCTGAAACTAATTTTTCAATTCCTGCTGATTCTAAAACCTGGGATTTATTTCCGGAGATGCCTAGTTCTTTTTCTACTTGTAATTCTACTGGAAGTCCCTGAGTATCCCATCCTGCATTGAAAATTACCTTGTAACCTCGTAAAGTTGCATATCTGTACCACAAATCCTTCATTATTCTTCCGCGAAGGTGACCTGCATGCGGTGTTCCATTCATGGTAGGAGGACCTTCTATGAACGCAATTTTTTTTGTCTTGTTTGGTGATTCAAAAATTAATTTCTCTAAATCTAGTCCTACTAATTGATCTTTTACTTCTTCTTCTATTTTCTTTGGATTAAAATCAGTAGATAACTGCATTCAAGGTTGAAATGAATCACATCATATTATAAAGGTACAAAAAATGAAAAAAGAAAAGTTGTTGTTTATGTCTTATGGATTAGTACGTCCAAATCCTTGTGGAGTGTATGCAATCTTGATTGCATTAAGTACTATTACTTGACCGTTTGAATGGTTCAAATCCCATGCTCTGACAATTATGTGACTTGTATCCAATGTCTTTGCTGGATTGATATGGAATGTAAGGTACATGAACTGACCACTATATTTTGCGATTACAGTTGCACTTTTGAACAATCCATTAGGATCTGATGTTGATGCACCAGTATTCTTGTCCCACTCAATGTATGTGTTGGTCTGATATGTTTGAGGATCGGTTCCTTTGAGGCCAAGGAATAATATTCCATGTTGAACTAATTGGGTGCCTCCATGCTCGTAGATTTTTACTGTTATATCTGATGGGATGTTCACATACAATGTTTGTGTCTTGATCGTTGTGGTGTATTGTGAGATATCAAAGGATGCACCATTAATCGAAAGACCATTGTTATATGTCAAATATGCGCCACCTGATGTTGCACCGCCGACTCCACCACCAAACTGTGGTCCACGTCCATATGTTGTTCCATGTCCATTTAGAGCAAAAGCCGGTGCACTAGCTGCAACAACTGATGCCATTAAAACGAACAGAGTCAAAGCACTTGATGTCTTAACGAGTTTGCTATTCATGTTTATATTTCTAAATAGTGTACATATAACTATTTATGATATGAAAATGAACGCCACGCTTCATAGGGTATGGAAACTGAAACAGGTTTTCTATAGTCTACGATGTTAGGCTTATTTTTGAATCAACCTTGATGTGGATTCGCTCGCCATTGTGGACATGGTCGTTATAGATCATCTTTGTCTTGATTCCTTTTTTATTGAGATATCCTTCAAGCAACAAAGCCCAAGGAATAGAGTGGCCGCTGTTGAGTTTGGATTCTATCACAAAGTGGTTTGCATTAGATTCATACTTTAGATGTCCAGAACATGTTATGTCAAGTGTAGAATCAACAAGTGCTATGATTTCATCAAGTGTCTTTGATTCAAGGTCGATACCGTTTTTATTCAAGAAATTCAAAATATCGATTCCCTTACTCTTTGAGTTAATCATAGAATTTAGCACATAGCCCAATCCATTTTCAGTTATAACTTGAATCGTCTTCAATGTCTCTTGTGCATCACTTTTTGTCATCTCTGCCAAATTACTTATCTTGATTCCATTCTTCCATATTTGATCAAATGACTTGACCTGATTAGTTCCTAAAACATCTGTTGAGTGAAATATTGCACCTTTTCCATTATTACTGTTTATCATAAGTATTTCAGAATCATCAAAGATGAATACATTTTGTGATATGTCTGATGTCTTGATCTTGATTCCTGTTGGTAGTCCATGAAAAGTCTCAGAGCCCACAAGGCCTGGCGGAATTACTATCTTTACATCACTGTCTTTTCTCAAGACATGGAGAAGCACTTCTTTGCATTGTGATAAAAGATTAAGTCCCCATGAATCTATTACCACATGTATTGATGTCTTGGAACCTTCTATCATTGTCTGAAGTTGTTTGAATACATAGTTTGGAGCCAAGTGAAAGTATCTTTGCTCTTCTGACCCTCTTGCTTTTTTACTGTCCTCGCTTAGCTCTTTTAATTTTGTAATAAGGCTATTCATGGCATTTACTCGGTTAATCTGTTCTTGGATAATTTCATCAAAAGCATCTTCTGGAGCAATTGCAGTACACATTATTGGTTTACTTTTTGATATTATGGCAATCTTTTTTTTCTCAAGTTTGAGTAATGTTGGATAAACTTTGGTTCTTGGCAAATTGGAGTAATATGCTACTTCTCCTGCAGAAATTGTACCCTTTGTAATCAGAGTAACATACGCTTGAGCCTCATACTTGCTTAATCCAAACTCTTCTAGGCTTACTGCTAGGTCTTGACCTTTTACCATTGTCTGATTTTATCAAGTTCAAAGGTAAGGTGAATAGCTAAATTCATTGAACAAAGCTTGGAAAAAATACTAAGCTGTATCCCCGGACTGTGTGACTGTGGTGACATGGTTTGATGTAACAAGGACCGTATAAGTACAAAGTCAAGTCTCTTGTTGGGAATGATAAATCAATCAAAATGGATTATTGAAAATAATAGCAAGAGCCAACTAGTGCGTGCAAGTACAATCAAGCCAAGAATTGACTATGCCGCTGAGATTGTAGATGGCCTACTTGATGTTCTGGCACGACACCGACAAGATGTGAACAAAAATAATTTAGAGTTGTATCAAAGACTAGACAAGGACTCTCAGGTACTTTCTACACTTGAAAAACAAGTTAGATATGAACTTGAATTGTCTTATACCATTGAATCACTGAGGCAAGTAAGGCGAAGCATTGACTGTATAGTTGGACTTGGAAATGTTCCAACGGTACTATCTCCAACAATATCTGTTGTTAGAACAATTAGGTCTAAACTCTTGGCACTCATGCCAGCAATGGATTTTCAATTAGGGGAATTGTCATTATTGTTAGGTGGAATTATAATTGATGCCGCACACTTGGCAAGCACAAACTTGGACTTTGGCAAGGCAAATGAGGTTTCAAGCAGGCTATTGGATGAAGCTAAATTGATCGCCGACTCTAAAATATACAAGCAGTTCCCTAATCTAGATTTCTGGTAAGGCACTGATATGTTAAATTTTACAAAGAATGATGACCAATCTGACTTGTCTGGACATCTAGATAAAATCAAGAACCTGTCTTCAAAAATTGAACAAAAAATATCTCAAAAGGGGAAAGACGAAAGTGATTCTTTTATTGAGACTCTTTCTGTAGAGGAGTTAAAAGACATAAGACAAGTGATGCAGGCTGCTGAATACCTACTTACAAAATATCAAGATAAGCGCGATATCAAAGTCTTTTTACAAGAGTTTATTGGAATTATACTAAACGCATCAAACTCTGTTAATGGATTAAAAACTGAACTTGAAGACTTGGTTATATCTGCAGAATTTGCACTACACCAGATTCAGACACTCCACGATGATATGACTGAGAATCTTGCCTTTGGCAAAGTACCCCAAACCAAGATTGATGACTTTAGGATACCTTCTCTTCTAAGTACCCTTATCCAAAAAGCTGAACCTGTAAAAATTGAGCCTGTACAGGTTGAAATGCCAAGAACTGAAGTTGGTTCAATTAATTTAACAAATTCTGCTAGACGAGTTAACACAGGTGATTACCTTGAAAGAACCGCAGTCGAGATATAGTTGATGATATTATGAGTCTAGCCCCACAAGAATTAGAAAATAGCGCAAGTAAATTTGCTGCAGAAGCAATAAAACTTGATTCTCAAGGTGCCAGAGGAATGGCAATTGCAAATTATCAAAGAGCAATTGAATCACTTGTTAAATTAATCCAGCTTTATCCTGAAAACAAACTAAATAGAGTATATCAAGAGAGAACTGCCGCATATCAGAATCGCATCAAGGCATTGCAGATGAATAATGTTGAATTGGAACCAGCTGTTGATCCGAAAGCAACTCCTGAAGAACAAAAACAATCTCTTACTAAAAATGAACTAGACTCACTGATAATGAAGGAAAAACCAAATGTAACATGGGAAGAAGTTATCGGCTTGGACGATGCAAAGAATGCTTTACGTGAATCAATTGTATATCCTGCAAAACGACCAGACCTGTTCCCGCTTGGATGGCCAAGAGGAATCTTACTTTATGGTCCACCGGGCTGTGGAAAGACAGTCATTGCAGCAGCTACTGCAAATGAGATTGATGGTTACTTTATCAACGTAGACGCAGCATCTATGATGAGCAAATGGCTAGGAGAAGCTGAAAAAAATGTATCCAAACTATTCCAAATGGCAAGAGGATTGGCGGAAAAAGAAGGACTTCCAGTTATATTATTTATTGATGAAGTAGATTCACTTCTTGGTAATCGTAACAGTGAGATTGGTGGAGAGATTCGTGTCAAAAACCAATTCCTAACCGAGATGGATGGAATAAATGGTAAAGGAAAAGACCTCAAACTCTATGTCATTGGTGCAACAAACAAACCGTGGAGTCTTGACTGGCCATTTCTTAGAAGATTTACCAAGAGAGTCTATGTTTCACTTCCATCAGTTGAAGCAAGAGAAGCACTATTCAATCTCTACACTGCACCATTACACAAGGATGATAAAGTAAAGTCAATTGAGCTTGCAAAACTTGCAGATGGGTATAGTGCATCTGATGTTAAAGATATTTGCCAATCTGCACAATTGATGGTTGTAAACGATTTGTTCCACTCCCCAAACTTTGGAGAAGAAGTATTGGGAGAGCCAAAATCACAACCGCGTATACTGACAACAGCTGACTTCAAAGAGATCATATCAAGAAGAAAGCCAAGTGTTAGCATGGAAATGATTAGGGCATACTACAAGTGGACTGAACAATTCAAAGCACTCTAGATTTTATTTTTTAAACAATTTTGTTTTTGCCAAAAATCTCTATTTTGAATTTTAGATCGGCATAAAATTTAAATTCCTATCAAAATCCACATGCAGAGGGTTTCAAGTATTCCAACAAGAAAAGCCAAACATGCAAACAAGTTTGGTGTATTGATTTTAGAAGATGGGACTGTTTTTGAGGGCATGGGTTTTGGCTATTCTACTACTGTCTTTGGTGAAGCCGTATTCAATACTGGCATGACTGGCTATACTGAGGCACTCACGGATCCTTCCTATAGTGGACAGATTCTGACACTTACCTATCCTCTTGTGGGAAACTATGGCGTTCCTGACCCTATAGCAAAAGATTCTGATGGTATACGAAAAAACTTTGAGTCTGAAATGATCCAGGCAAGGGGACTAGTGGTACATGAATTATCCCTTACAGCAAGCCACTGGAATCTATCCATGACACTTGATGAATGGTTGTATAATGAAAAAATTCCAGGAATTTCAGGAATTGATACAAGGGAACTTACGATAAAACTTCGAACAAGCGGTGTAATGATGGGCGCACTTGCAGTATCCGATGCGCCAATTGATGTATCAGAACTTAAAAAGAAATTGACATCTGCTAAAAAATACAACGATGAGGAATTTATGAACACTGTATCTACAAAAGAGCCACAAATATTTGGTTCAGAATCTGAATCAATTGTGGTAATTGACACTGGAGTAAAAAATGCAATATTGCGAAATGTTCGAAGCCTGGGATACAAGGTAATCAAAGTTCCATGGAATTATTCAATTGAGAAAATTTTATCATACAATCCAAAAGGGGTTGTTGTCTCAAATGGGCCAGGCGATCCACTCAAGTGTAGCGAAACAATGAAGACTGCAAAATCATTAATTGAGAAAAATATTCCAACACTAGGAATTTGTCTTGGCGCACAAATCTTGGGACTGGCAGGTGGTGCAAATACTTACAAGCTAAAGTATGGTCACCGAGGACAAAACAAATCCTGTATTGATCTTGAT
>JANXYF010000124.1 GCA_025350175.1 Nitrosopumilales archaeon
CGAGTATCCATATCCTGCAGTCTCACTGAGGGTATATGCTGGATCAAAAAGGGCATTCCATTTGTCAATTGGATAGCCAACAAGTGCACTTGCATCTAACAAATTAACACTCAATGGGCTCTCTGCCGCAGTTCCTTTCAACATGTTGTAAACATCTGGTAATTGATTCTGTATTACACCTATTGGAGAATTGATGTCCAAGTTACCATATTGTTGTGTGGATATAATTACTGGACTCTTCATGGCAAATCCGATCCATGATATGTCTAATACTGTTGGCACATCGCTGCCTCCTTTGTTTAGGGTGTATCCATTTACTGTGGGAATTAATTTTATCAAGTAATCGAATGTTGCACCCTTGTCATCTCCATTGACCTGTACTTGATATTCTACTTTCAAATTGGAGATTGTTGCAGTAGTCTTTCTATCTGTTGCAAGCTCTGTATTTATTGCCTCCATGAACGATTTGATACTTGTATTGTTATCTGAAGTGTCAGAAAATGATATTGTCATATTTTTCCCCATAAGAGAATCCTTTAGTTTTCCACCGCTTGAATAGTCTATTGCAACGTTCTTTGTGAATTTGAATTCTGGTGTAACCGGCGTTCCTTCAATTGGTAGATATGCATTAAAATCAACCGTTGCCCAAATTGGCGCAATGGTTCCAAAAACTAGTAAACTCAAAATTATTGATGCTAAAAGGAATCTCTTAGTCACGGTGTGAATTCTCTGTCTGATAGTAATAAACTTTAGCATTATTTTTCACAGCTAAAAAATTTTTCTTTGATGCCAGTGGCAAGAGTAATATTTAGTTGGTCTAATCTACTAACGTTACAGGGGGAAATGAGATAATGATTACAATTCTTGCAGGTGGGACAGGTTCTGTTAAACTCGTACGCGGTGTGGCTACTCAAACTCGAGATATATCCGTAATATCTAATGTTGGTGACAATTACTGGTTGTATGGTCTATACATTTGTCCAGATATTGATACTATTCTCTATGGGCTGGCAGATATTTTAGATACTGACAAAGGATGGGGGATAAAGAAGGACACATATGGATTTTTACGACAAATGGAAGTTTTAGGAGAAGAGACTTGGTTTAACATAGGAGACCGAGATGCCGCCATTCATCTTTTGAGAACTAATATGCTAAAGAATGGAAAGAACTTGTCTGATATTACAGAATGGCTGTGCAGAAAATTTGCAATTGACGTAAAAATTATTCCAGTTACTGATAACAGCGTAGAAACAAGAATTGTAACCAATAAGGGAGACTTACATCTTCAAGAATACTGGGTAAAATACAAGGGCCAAGACAAAGTGGAGGGAATAAAATACATTGGTGCAGACAAGGCACGTGCAAATCCAGCGGCAGTAAATGCTATTCATGATTCTAAATTGGTAATAATTGCACCGGGAAATCCTCTAACTAGTATTGGACCTATTTTGTCAATTAAAGGAATTAGAAAAGAATTGTCAAAATCAAAGAAAAAAGTAGTTGTTGTAAGTCCTCTTATTGGAAATACTGCAATTAGTGGACCTGCTACAAAGTATATGGAAGCTGCAGGTATGGAAGTCTCTGTTTATGGTCTTGCAAAAATGTATTCTGAAGTGGCATCACACATGGTGATTGACACTGCTGACAGATTACTAACTAGAAAAATAGAAAACTTGGACATGAAAGTTTACGAAACTAAGATAAGAATGAAGGACAAGAAAGATGAAGAAGCTCTGGCGTCTTTTATTCTAAAACAAGTTCATGTCTGATTTACGTATTGGCGCAATAATTCCTGTGAAGACTTTCTCAAGGGCCAAAACACGTCTTAATTTATCTCAGGAAAAGACTGAAAAAATCTGTGAGGTAATGTTAGAATCAGTTTTACAAAATATAACACGTTCTAATCTTATTGAAAAAACAGTTCTAGTAAGTAAGGATGAAAAAGCACTCGGTATTGGAAAAAAGTTCGGAGCACATGGAATCTATGATGAATCTGAACAAGGAGTAAACAGTGCAGTTTTACTCGCAGATAACTATTTTTCACAAGAAGGATTTGAGGCAACGATGGTCTTTCCGCAAGATATCCCATTGATACAGGCAGAAGATGTGGACACATTGTATAAGATGAGAATCTCTAACAGATGTGTCCTTGTCGTACCATCACGAAAATTTGATGGAACTAATGCTCTTTTTAGAACTCCTGCTAATGTGATGGAAACACATTATGATGAAGACAGCTATAAAATACACGTGAATACTGCGGAAAAAAGAAATGCAAGCTCTGCACTTGTGTTGATTCGAAGAATTATGCTGGACATAGATGATCAATCTGATCTTCGGTTCATATTATCCTTTTCTGATACTGAAATAGCAAACTCTCTTAGAAAAATTCTGGACTAGTTTATCATTTCACAATACTTGTTTTATCTATATTCTTTCTTGATTTGATATGTGATAGAATCTTGATTGTAATGGCAATTATTCCTGTAATGATGATTATAGATTCTAGAGCATTGGAGAATGGATTTGATGACTCGTTTATTGTCGGACCCTGACTTAGGTTTGAAATGAAAAATAAATATGAAAATAAAAAGTAGTTTGTGGCCCAGTGAATCAGTACTGCTGGGGCAAAACCGTATCTAACATAGACCCAACCGATTATTATTCCTGCAATAGTTGCCTGTGATAATTTTCCAGAACTCCACGGGGTGCCTGAAATTATGTGTGATATCCCAAAAAATAATCCGATTGTAATTATCAATATCATTGGTTTTTTGTAATTCTCAATGTAGAGATATTTTGACGGTCTCCACAAAGATTTGAAAAATATCTTCCATGATGGAATATGCGAATACATCAAAAATAATGGAATTCCTATTAGTAGGATTCTAAAACCTACTTCTTCAGTCAAAGGAGAGGTGCTTAACTGAAAGAAGCGGATCAAATTGTTATCTGACTGGGGCGATTCAATCTTGATTCCAAAGCTTTGCTGAATCATCTCAATTATCACAGAGACTAAAATCAAAATTGAAAACCATGACATCATATTTACAAGTCCATTGCTTTTCATATTCTTCCAGCCTCTAGACATTAGATTTGAAAGTGTATTCAATAGAGAGTACTCTGGACCAAAATATGAGATTGAAAATAATATCAAAAAAATTGTCCATACTATGATAAATGCATCTCCCATCTCAAAAGAAATTGGAATCTTGTAGCCAATGCCGCCGAAAAATAAATCTAACCCATTAATGGGATATTGATAATTGATGTCTTTTCCAATCTCTGAATTGAACATCACATAAAGACCAATTGGAAATGAGAGTATCATTATTCCAAATATTACTGATAAAAATCCAGAATATGGAACGGTAAGAATTTTTATAATCTTATCTATTTTTTCCAAACTTGATATCAATGAACTTCGATACTAGCTTCAGGAAATCCAAGCTTAACAAGCGTTGTCTTTATTGTATCTCGATGGTCTCCTTGGAGAAAGATGTATCCTTCCTTTTCAGTGCCACCACAAGCATAACGAGCCTTTAATTCTTTTACAACTTTTCCTAAATCATTCATCTTCGGATTGATTCCCTCAATCTTTGTTCCTTTCTTTTTGAAACGTCTTTCTTCAATTCTTACAACAATCTGGGTTTGATCTTTTTCAAGTTCACCACAGGCGCATAAATCATTAGGAAGTCCACAAGTGTTGCAGATTACCGCCATTCGAACTAAAAAGTCGAAATCTTACTATTAAGCCTTGTTTATCACCCTCTAAGTTTTTTATTTAGTTCAAGTAACAATACTCATGTCAAAAGAACTGACAAAAAGAGCAGTTGAGATGCTTCTAAATGGAGCTACACTAGTTAGTGACCCTTGTCCATATTGTAAGGGTGTTAGAATAATGAATGACGGGCATGCATTATGTGTTACATGTGGAAAAGAAGCAAGAAAAGAAGTTGAGACAGTCTTACCAAAAACGGAGCAAAAATCTGGAAATGCGGCAATTGATGCCTTGGATCAAAAAATAAGGGATCTGGCAGACACACTTCAAAAGGAAAAAGACTATGAAAAACAAAAACAGATCTTGTATGCCATGAACGAAATCATTACAATTAAAGAGAAGCTTGAGAAGATCTAGGCACAAAAAGGTATTTATTTAAACATCCTTGAATCAGAAATATCATGAGCAGCAAAAAATCTGCACCACTTCCAGCATCAAGTGCAGGTCTATTGAGATTCTTTGAGGATGAGACCAAAGGCTACAAGTTAAGACCAGAGGTGGTAGTTGCAATACCGGCATCTCTGATTGGAATTTCGTGGATTCTTAAATTCTTTTTCTCACCATGACGGAAAGCTCCAATGATGTGTCCCGCATTCACAAACGGTATACGTTAACAACATTTACTCCAACTTCTCATTATGTATCACTAGTAATTGCTATTGTTGTCGCATGTGTTATTGTGGCAGTGTCAAGCATTAATTATTTCAAGTCAACTGACAGACTAGTCTATACAATCCCTATCACTGTTGCAGCACTTATGATAACTCAAGTGATAGACACTAGAATTTTGAAGACTGAATATTCTAAATCCATACACATGTCAGCATTTGGAAATCTTTTGTGGCTTGTAACAATTCTATGTGGAATATTATCTTTTTACGTATTCTCTAAACCTCAGTTATTACAAATTTATGTAATTGAAGGAATGTTTCTGTTTACTAGTTTTAGAATTGCAATATTTACATCAGTACTTGGTGCAAAACTAAAGACTGCATGGGCAATTTCATTAATCCAGCCTCTTGCAATGTTTCTTGCGTTTGTTCCAACCAATCAATGGATTCCAATGTTGTCTGATCCTAAATCTATTACATATGGTATAATTTTCTGTGTCCTTGGAAGTCTATGGACTTTACTAAGTGATAGAATAGCAGGCAGTGGAAAACTATCTAGTACTCATGCGTTCTTGCAAGCATATCTTGCAGCATGGACAAATGATGATCCTAAGCCAATGGAAATATTGATGGAGAAACGTTCTGAACCATCAAAGGTCTCAACGTTTCAGATTCTATTCAAGAAAAAAGATGGAGACTGTAGACTGGTAATTCCAGACCTTCATCCAGGACCTTTTCATCCAATAGGTGGAAGCAATATTCCATATCTTATCTATAAAAATCTCAATTCTTCTGCAATGGTTATGCATAGTATATCAGACCATTCACTTAACCTACCTTCTAAATCTCAAGTTGATCATTATATCACAAGCCTTCAGGAAAATCTTAAAGTCCAAGAAGGCTTAAAGAGCACAAAGCCTGTCACAATTCAAGTCAATAAGGCACGAACTACTGGGTTATTATTTGACAAAACTGCAGTCTTGATTCTTTCACTATCTCCCCATGGTATGGAAGATATTCCATTTTACATAAAATCAGAGCTTGAGCAATATGGTAAAAACCGAGGATTTGAAAAAGTGTTAATTATTGACAGCCATAATGCAATGGGAAAAGAAATTGAAAAACTTGATGCAGATGATCTTCTAAACGCGGCAAAATCCACACTTGATACTTTGATTACAAAAGAGACTTTACCATTAGAAGTAGGTTATGCAAACTCTGAACATCTAAATTTCGAGGCAGATGATCTTGGACCTGGTAAGGTTGCAATAATGTGTTTTAAGATAGGTGACGAGAAATTCTTTCTTGCGTGGGCTGATGCAAATAACATGTTAAATGGACTACGTGAAGAAATCGCAAATAGTTTCTTAAATAATGGGTATAATTTTCTAGAAATATGTACATCTGATACTCACTATAAAGCAAGAACTCCTAGAAATAAACACGGTTATTTTGAATTTGGAAGTCTATCAAAAGCACCTGATGTCGTATCCTGG
>JANXYF010000127.1 GCA_025350175.1 Nitrosopumilales archaeon
AAGTCCGACCTTTTGAGAAAATTCTTGCATTGGTGCTTTTGATGTACCCCACGCACATATGGAATCGTGATTCTCTTGAGTAGATCTTTCAAAACCTACTACTTCGTGTTGATTCTTTAATCTCGCAAGGAGATATGCTCCTGCAACTCCAATTCCAACTACAGCAATCTTCAAACTATCTTATAGCACAAATTACCTAATAAAAACATGCGGCAATTACTATTCTATTAGAATAGCTGGTTTGTATGGTCTAGCTATTCTTGATTTATTTTTTGGATCATATTTATCTTGATCTGATTCTGCAAATACTTGGGACGTAATTCCAAACTCTGCTTGTACAAGTGAATCTAACTCTGAAAGAATTTTCTTTTCATCAATTAGGCCAATTCTATTTTTTGATTCTCTCTCTTCTTGTGATCCTGATAAAATATCATTAACCGTTTTTTTAACAAAATCAGGATCCTTCTTTATTTCCTCTGTTTCCTTGTCTGCAATGAGTGATTTTATTAGAGTGCCTATGTTGACCTCGCCTTCAACTACTTTAGCTAAAATTTTCTGATAGGCCTTTACTTTCCATGGTGCTGGTGTGTAGATTGTTATTTTCTTAGGAATGATCTTTGTAACCTTGATTATGTTTTTGATATCTTCCATCGTATTTTTTAGTAGATTTTCAGATTGAATTGAACCAAAATCAATATTGTCAGCATGATATGTAGGCCAAGAAGACTTTGATACAATGCCTGGATTTCCTAATCTGTACCACATCTCTTCTGATATGTATGGTGCAAAAGGTGACATCATTGCTATCCTTATGGAAAATATTTCATGCAAGATTCCTAAGAAATCTTCACGTTTCTTTGAGGTAACTCGTTTCATATACCATTGAAGATCTGATTCAAATTCATAGAGTATGAAATGTAATGCTTCTCTTAATCGCATTTTTTGTATTGATGAAGTTGTCGAGAAAATCATTTGCTCAATCTTACTTTTTATCCATCTATCCTCTTGTTCGAGTTTGACATTTGGGATGGATTTGTATTTTGAACATTCATCTAACATATTTTCTAATTTGTTCTTTATTCCCTTGACTGCTTCTTGGTTGAAATCTGCATCTTGTAATAGCTCTGCTGAAATTAAAATTGCAAGTCGTATGGAATCAGCACCATGAACTCTTATGGCATCTCTAAGAGGAATTATATTTCCTTCTGATTTTGACATCTTTTTTCCATCCATGAGAACTGAACCATTGACTACAATTTCTTCAGGCCAGTATTCTTTTGGAAATATTGCTATGTGGTTGAAGATAAAAAATGTTAGATGATTTGGTACTAGATCTCTGCCTGAATGCCTTGCATTAACTGGATAAAAATACTGGAATTCTTTTTTTATCTTCTCCAGTAGATTAGGTGTTATTTTGCATTGGGACGAGACCTCTTCCGAACTCCCTTTGTTCAAAAATATGTGATCGAAAAAAATATCCGATGTGTTTTCTACTGTAATTTCTTTACTGTTTACATATTTTGCTATTGTATAATATGCCATGTAAATTACTGAATCTGATAAACTCTCTATTATCCAGTTTTTATCCCACGGTAATTTTGTTCCTAATCCGTGTTGTCTTGCACATGCTCGCTCTCGTAACCAATCTACTACATTATTGAATTCGTTTCTAATTTCTTCTGGTAAAATTTTCATCTCATTTATCCATGAATGAACTTTTATTTTCCATTCTGGATCTGAATAGTTAAGAAACCATTGGTTGTTGAGTATTTTTACTACACATTCTGCACCACATCTGCATCTTATTGGCATCTCATTTAGTTCGTATAAAATATCTGCATTTCCAGTCTGTAGCATCCATTTTTTTACTTCCTCTTTTGCCTCTGAGACTGTCTTATTAGCAAATTTTCCAGTATTTTGTTTTAATCTTCCACTGTAAAATTCCTTTGAGTAGATCTCCTTGGTAGCTTCTTCTAATTTGGGACTATTTTGATTTTCAATTTGAAGTCTAATTATTACATCTTGAGCGGGAATTTCTCCATAGCCTTCTGTTGCAATTATTGGAATGGTGGTAATATCTAGAATTTCGGAAAGATTAGGATATTTTGTAACTTCTTTTTTCAGATCTTCTAAAGCCTGATAATCAAAAGGAGCATGTGCCGGAACTGACATTACTATGCCTGTACCATTCTCACTTTTGACAAAACTTGCAGGTAGAATTAGAACATGATCATTTCTTTCAGGAACTTGAACTTTTTTACCTACTAGTTCTTTGCCTGATATTTTATCTAATCTTGTTATTGTTTTATTGTGAAATTCTAACTTTCTTGCACACTCGCTGGTTACTATCCACTTTTCATCATTGACTTGGATTATTTCATAGATAAATTCTGGATTTATCCAGATGTTTGTTACTCCAAAAATAGTCTCAGGTCGTAATGTTGCAGTGGGAATGATGTATTTGTCATACTTGAATTTGATAATTGTATATTCTGTAAAACTTGGCTCTACATCTCCCTGGGTATCGTGCTGAGAGACAGGATTCTGATCCTTTGGACACCATCCAACAGGATGAGTCCCCTGAATTATAAGATTCTTCTCTTTTAATTTTCCAAATTGCCATTCAATAAACTTGCTATACACAGGATCTATTGTGGTAAATTCTCTTCTCCAATCTATTGAATACCCCATCTCTTTCATTCCGGCCTTTATTTCCTGGTGGAAATAATCTGCAATTTTTATTGGCTCTGAAAATTCTCTTATTTTTTCATCCGGAACTTTGTATATGTTACGAAATGTTTCTAATAATTTTATGTCGTTGTCTTGAACCCTTCTAGCCATACCGAGAATGGGCGTTCCTGTATAGTGAAACCCCATTGGGAATAATACGTTATAGCCCATCATACGCATAAATCTCGCATGAACATCTGCTAGTGTGTATGTTCTTCCATGTCCAATATGTTGCGGAGAATTGGGGTATGGATAAGCTACAGTTACAAAGAATTTTTTTTCATTATTAGGATCGGCCTCAAAATATTTCTCAGTTTCCCATCTGTGTCTCCATTTTTCTTCAAGTGAAGTCCAATCCATTTTACTATCTTTCTCCGATAACTGATTTCTCAATAGTTAGGAGGGCATCTTTTATCTTGGATAGATCTTTTCCTCCACCTTGACCAAATGTATCTCTTCCACCTCCTGAACCGCCAAGTACTTTGGATACGTCCTTTACAAGATCTCCTGCTTTCTTGGTAGAAATTGCTTCAGAACCACAAAAGGCAATTATCTTGATTGTTTCATTTTTTATTATTAACGCACAATAGATCAACGATTTTTCAATCTTGGTTGCCATCTCTCCTGTAGATATATGGAATTCTTCGTCAAGTTCTTCTTCAACTGTACTGTAAAGTTTAACTTGTCCGATATTCTTTGCCTGTGCAATAGCCTCTTTTGCAGATGACTCGGAAGTTCTTTTCATTAATTGTTTTAATTTTCTTTTTGCATCATCTGAATCCTTCATTACATGTTCAAACGATTCTAACATCTTTTCTTTGCTTGAACCGAGTGATTTTACTATATGTGAAATCTTTCTATCTTGAGTTTGAGTATACTTTAGTGCGGCCTCACCAGAAACAAATTCTAATCTTACTACTCCGTCTTGGATTCTCTCAGCTTTTGTAATTTTTATTAATCCTAACTCACCAGTCTTTTTAACGTGAGTTCCACCACAAGCTTCTACATCGTATCCTTCTATGTCGACAATTCGGACTAGTTTTACTGGAACAACTCCTCCCTGGTAAATTCTAAACCCGTACTCTTGTTCCGCTTCACCTCTTTCAAACTGATTAATCAATATCGGAATATTTTTTCTTATAGTGGTATTTGCAAGATCCTCTATCTTCATTATTTCTTCTTCTGTGAGATTTGAATGATGAGTGATGTCAAGTCTTGCATAATCTACATCCTTGAATGCAGAATGTTGCCATATCCATGAACCCAATATGTTTCTCGAAGACGCGTTTAGCACGTGAGTACTTGTATGATTACGTGTTATTCCAGATCTTCTTGTAGAATCAATTTTACATTTTACCATTATGCCTTCTTTTGGTATGGCATCTCTCATCTCATGTAATGTAACACTTCCATGTTTTGTGACATCTATAACATCAAATTCAGAAATTTTTCCATGATCTGGCTCTTGTCCGCCTCCTCTTGCATAAAATGATGTTTTATCTAGAATGACAAATTTATTATTAATAACTCGAAGAACCTTGGCTTCAAATTCATGAGGATCATCTTTGTAATATAGCAATTCTGTATCTGGTATTCCCTCCAAATTCAATTCCTGCTTTTTTTCAGCTTTCTCAGATTGATGCAAATCTGTTAATCTTTCATAAAACGTTGAAGGAATTTCTGGAATTATCTGATATTCTTTGAGGAAATCCGGAGTTATACCGTCTGACTCATACAAGCGAATGAGATCATCTACTGACAATTTCTTATTTTGTGTCTTGAGAGTGGCTGCCATGTTTTTCATTCTGACTCTAGATTCATTGTAACGACCCTTTTCTACCTCAATTATTGTCTTGACATCATTACGAGTTTGTTCAAGCTCTGGGTAAGTTGTTTTTAGATAATCTATGTGTAGATCAATCAAGTCATTGAGATCAAAATTCCAGCCAAATCTATCAATTGTAGCAAGTGTTCTCCTTAGAATCATTCTCAAGTTGTATCCTCCTCCCACATTACTTGGCAATGCACCATCAGAAATTGCAAAAATTAGGGTTCTCAAATGATCAGCTATCATGTATACACCTTCAAGTGGAGAAATTATCTTGTCTTGTTTTGTTTCATCTAGACCTGCAATTCTTGCAGCAGTTTTTCTGACCATTGAGATGTCTTCTGATTCTGATAGAGCTTTTGCAACTGCCATGAAATATTTTGAAATTATGCTTGAATCTATGTTGATGCCTATTTTTTGTATCATGTGGTTTGTTATGGGTCCAAAACAGCAATCATACGCAGTTGGAGTTCCCATCGTTATCCATGCGAATCTTTCAAGACCTGCCCCCATATCGATAATCTTTTGATCTAAAACGGAATAGTTATTCAAATCTCCCTGGAATTCAGTAAATACTGCATTACCAAGTTCTAAACCTCTTACAAAATATTCAAGTGATGAACCAAAAGATCCACCTCCTGCCCAGACATCTTCAACAAACACTATTTCCTTTTTATTAATTCCTAATCTGTCTGTAAGAAGTTTAAAATCAAGTTCCACACATCTGTCCTTCCAATATCCTTGTGAATTTGGTATACTATGTTGCCCTATCATACAAAAACTAGAAAAATGTCTTCCAGTTACTCCGACATTCTCAATATCTTTGAATCTAAGACAAGTTTGAGGAACAATTAATGGATTGGCAGGAAATTCAAAGACAACTTTGGAACCCATCACTCTCTGAAAATCTACTATTGATGCAATCGTAAAATAAAGGTCATCACGCCATCTACAAACTACTGGATATCTTCCAACTGATTTGTGATTATTCTCTACAAAGAAAGATTCTACTTCTTTCCATGCTTGTGTATAATCAAATCTCTTTTTTGTGGGCGGGTCTCCAATGAAGGAATAACTATTTTCTATATGATCAGGACACAAATTCATGTTATCATCTAAAGTCCAAAAAAACCTTCGACATTTACTACATGATTTTCTTCTAAATCCTTCATTTTCAAATAATGAAACTTTATAGTATCTGTCTGGATCAGTGGAGAACTTTGAAAGGATCAGATCTTTGTCCATTTCACAATTTTTTCTTCTGACTGATATTAAGCATTCTGAAGCAACACATTAAATATGATTTATTAGAAAAGTTTCTCATGTTTCAAAGGAAGGGCTGGAAAGAAGGAGACTTTGTCTTTGCGTCCAAGCCCAATGGTGAGTATAGCGATATTATTGTAGGCATTGTAACAGGAGTAGAAAACACTAACATTGGTGTTAATGGAATTGTGATAAATCCTGTAGGTCTAAAGAATAAAGTATCACAAGGAAAAGCCGGTCCTCAGTCGGTTGAGATTTTGAAAAATCCTACTCCAAAGGAGTGTATCTTTGCCTTGATCTATAGAGTTGAACACAATAATTTTACTGGCGTATTTGATGTCAATAATGATCCAGTCGAAAAAATCCACAAAAATATTCATAACATTATTTCGGGTTGGGTTAGAGAATCAATTCCTGAATTGATTAACAACGTACTCTCTTTACCTACTGGTACAGAAAGGGATCAAGCAAAGCGACTTCTAAAACAAAGAATGGATACACTTTATGATAAAGAATTGAAGAAATACATGTATTCAATCTGTAGAGGTCTTAAGATCTTAAACTAAAAAAGGCATTTTTAATTTATTTTTTATTAAACGCTCCATAGTTTTATATTATGCCTCTTGCAAAATTTGTTTATAATGGAATACGTATACGCTGCATTGCTTTTGCACAAACAAAAGAAGGAAATCAGCGAAGCAAATATTGCTAATGTTGTAAAGGCTTCTGGTGCTGAAGTAAATGAGGCACAAGTAAAAGCACTTGTAGCTGCACTAGCCGATGTGAACATTGAGGAAGCAATCAAAGCTGCCCCAGTAGCAGTT
This sequence comes from Nitrosopumilales archaeon, assembly GCA_025350175.1. Classification (GTDB taxonomy): domain Archaea; phylum Thermoproteota; class Nitrososphaeria; order Nitrososphaerales; family Nitrosopumilaceae; genus Nitrosotalea. Next base: position 6,646 of record JANXYF010000127.1, read on the forward strand.
GCTGCACCAGCCGCACCATCAGGTGGAGGAGCAGCAGAAGGAAAGAAGGAAGCTGAATTACCATCTGCAAAGACCGAAGAACAGGCTATGGAAGGTCTTTCGGCACTATTCGGTTAAAACTGTAATTTTTATCCCCTTTTTGTAATTTCTTAAAAACATTATTTACTATCATCTTGGTTAATTTGTTATTTGACTGAATTATCGTCTCCGATTCAAGTAATTGTCTTGATATTGGATTTGTTTGGAACAATGGCCTTTGCTGTCACAGGTGCATTCAAAGCAATAGAACACAAGGCAGACATTGTAGGAATTATTATTCTTGCAACAATAACTGGTGTTGCAGGAGGAACCATACGAGATATTATCCTTGGTCATTTTCCTCCTCACTCTATTTCTGATCCAAATTATGTCATTATTACTACAACAACTGGTGTTGCCATATTCTTTCTCTATCCTAAGATACAAAAACATTGGAATTTGTTTTTAAAATTTGATGCTCTTGGATTGGGAGTCTTTACTGCAATTGGTGCCACATTAGCATATCAGTTATTCGGAATGAACTTTCTTGCTATGGCCATGGCAGGAATGTTAACAGCTGTAGGAGGAGGAATTCTAAGAGATATGTTTGTAAATGAAATACCTATGGTTTTTGTTAAAGAGCTTTATGCATCGGCAAGTTTTCTAGGTGTTGTTGTATTTTACATTATTCTAATCGCTAAATTTCAAATTGAAGTGGCAACAATCGGATCAATTGCAGTAACTACAATATTGAGACTAGTTGCTATGAAATACAATTGGAATTTGCCAAAAGTCCGTGGATAATTTTCTAAATTATTGAGTGGTATAGTTCTTTAGCTTTCCTGACAGTGATTTGGCTTGTCCGTGAGCCCTCTGAATAGTTGATTCCTTAGTGTCTTCAGTAAGGAAACCTGATTCTACTGCAAGTGATCTTGCCTGCTGGGCAGCTCTTGAAAGTATGATGTTGACATTCTCCTTGGTTACATATCCTATCTCTATTGATAATGATAATGCTTCTTGGTGAGCCTGTGCAAACGCGGCTCTGTATTTTTCTAGGTCTACTGTTAATTCATCTTGATTGTAAACTATCTTTTCCTCCAAGGCGGAGTTTAGTACTATTCCTGCCTCTACTGCCTTGACATCAAGCTTACTAAGTAAGGTAGCCAATTTTGCAGATATAGTGTCTCCTTTCTTTGCAGCTGTTGAATCCTTTGTAATCCAAACTGTTCCTTGATCAATTTTTGTTGAAACTCCAGCTTCTTTGAAATCTGTAAGAATTGGTCCGGGAGTAATTCCAGTGTTACCTGCTTTAATGACAACGTCAATGCTTGCTTTATCTCCACCTCTTGCAGCCATCATTATTTTGTTTTTACCTAATAAAATATTCAGTCTGATTGGACTCATATTTGTAAACATCAAAACACATTGTCCAACTAACTTTTCTGCAAGTTTCTCAAGTCCTGGAATCTTTAATGTAGCAAGTGACTTTTGTGCAACTTTATCTTTAATGCTTACGATTTCTACATCTCCTTTGAATTTTTTTCTTAATGGTAATAATTGTGAAGATCTTACTTTTTCCATTCTAACTAGTGCTATGACTTTGTATTTACCTGGTAATTCTTGAAGCTGCTGATACATCTGCATTTTCTTTTGAGGATATTTTGTTCTATTCTGATGCATCTTACTTCGTTCCTGATTGCTGTACTGGTTTAATTATTTTTCCCATACTTGTCTTGATCATTATTCTCTTGATGTTCTTATCACCACTTGGTAATTTCTTTTCTATTGTGTTAATTACTGCATTAGCATTTGCAAGTAAATCTTCATCAGACATTGTTTCATCACCAATCTTACATGCTAAAGAAAGAGAATTTTTCAATTTCACTTTAATTGAAGATCTGAATCTTTCCAATATTGAATCAATTGGAGCATTGAATGGAAGTGGTGTTGGCATCTTGCCTCTAGGACCCATGAATTGACCCAATGTCTTACCGACATTTGCCATAACAGAAGTATCTGCAAGGAAAAAGTCATAACCATTAATTAATTTGCGTGATTCCCTCTTGTTTGTACCCATCTGTGTTATCTGCGCACTATCTATTACCATGTCTGCATTAGCACTTTTTGCTTTTACGCCAAGATCTCCCGAAGCAATTACACAAATTTTAGCTGGCTGACTCATCTTTTTTGGTAATTGAACTGTCTCAGTTATTGCAAATCCTTTCTTCACATCAACATCTCTGAAAGTCATGATTAGCTCTACTGACTGCTTGAATTTTCTTGCCTTTGTAGTCTTTTTGGCCTCTGTTATCATCTGAGATATCTGTGATTCTGTAATCATTACGGAATCTTCCTCATTTGCCTATTTAAAATCCTTTAGCGACAAAATCATTCGAGAAGTGCTAACATCATAAAATTTTCATGTTGTTTAACTTATCTTGAAATAAGAATATACTTTTGGCAAAAGGAACTTACATTTATTAAATACTAATAAAAATAAGTCGCAAAGTTGCACAAATTCGATAAATTGGATATGGACATAATTACTGAA
>JANXYF010000141.1 GCA_025350175.1 Nitrosopumilales archaeon
ACCTACCCGCATGACCGGCTTCGATAAGACCTGGACTCGACCAGAGTCTGTAGGTATATCAGAAAAATTACGTGAAACTGTAAAACCACAAGGCGCTCTAAAACCTAGGATTGAGCAAGCTGTGAACAAATTACAGGGTCAAATATCGAAGATGGATTCCATGTTGAGCAAGCTGAGAGAAAGAGATGCTCAGTTGTTCAAGAGAATCGTAGCCGCAATGCAACATCACGATGCAGCAACAAGTAGAGTTCTATCAAACGAACTAGCTGAGATTAGAAAAGTGTCAAAGATGTTAGGAAATGCTAGAATGGCATTAGAGCAAGTACAATTGCGTCTAACAACAATACATGACCTCGGTGATGCAATGGTAGCAATCGCCCCTGCAATGTCCACAATGAAAGGACTCAAATCATCACTTGGAAGGTTCATGCCAGAAGCAGATTCCGAACTTAATGCAATGACACAAACTCTCAACGGTTTGATGATGGACTCACTAGCAGGTGGAGACTTTAATGTCGATACCGATGCCTCTAACGAAGAAACCGAGAGAATATTGCAAGAAGCATCTGCAGTTGCAGAACAGCAAATTGGCGACAGATTCCCATCAGTTCCATCACCCTCCGGCGTATCGTCACAATCAACAATCGAGTAGGGAAGCTCGGATGGGGAGACTGGCGAATACGTCTTCTTTTTACCTTATACCAAAAAACATGAATTTACATAATCTATTTCAAATGAAATTCACTCAATTTTTACTTAGATATTTTCTTGCAATTGCAAATACATGTGACCACTGTTCCCAAGATAATCTCCCAGTCTGAGTATTCTGTCTACTTGGGTGATACGATGTAATTATTACAAAATCTTTGTGTGTAAATGTTCTACCATGAGAAAACTTTTCATCCTTGATGCCAAGTAATTTGCAGCATGCATCAAAAGCTATTCTTCCCAAACAAATGATTACTCTTACATTTTTTAATAATGCGAGTTCTTTTTCAAGAAAACTTGAACATTTATGAATCTCCTCTCTGAGTGGTTTATTATCGGGCGGTGCACATCTTACGGCAGCAGTAATGTACGTGTTTATCAATACCAAACCGTCATCTTTACTTGTGCTAGTAGGTTTTGTTGAGAAACCATAACTATGAAGAACTCTTGCAAGCCAATCACCAGAGCTATCACCTGTAAACATTCTGCCAGTTCTATTTCCTCCATGAGCTGCTGGTGCAAGACCAATTAACAAAAGCTCTGCATTGGTGTCACCAAATCCAGTCAATGGTTTTCCCCAATACTTTTCATCTTGAAACCGTTTGACTTTGTACTTGGCTACTGTTCGTATGTATTTGTATAAACGAGTACATTTCTTACATTTGATTATCTTACAATTAAATTGCTCAAATCGATTAGTTGTTTTTCTCAAATCTTCAATTAGTTGCTCTTCAACAAAAGTTGTCTTCTGGTAACAAGTGTGATTATAAAAAATGAGGACACCATCATAGCAAGAGGCAACGGAAACTCTGGTAATGATTTATCTGGAGAAATGATCTCTCCCCAATTTTTTGGAGGGGGAATTTTGATGAGAGTGTCTGAAGTTATTTCTTCAGGCCAAGCATATACATGATTTGAATTTTTATCATATAATGCAAGATAAAAGCCATAATCATCTGATCTTCCAACAGTGTCTGTTGGAATTCTAAACTCATAACTTGCATGAGGAACATTGGTATATCTGTCATTTTCATCAGAAACACCACTAGCTCCAACAAGTCCATCGGGATTTTGAATCTTCATGTAATGACCTGTTTCTTCTAGTGGAGAACCACCTCTTAGTGTAAATGGGTTCTTACTATCAAACGAAATTCCGAAACAATAATCATTTTCATTTGGTGTTGTACTCTTGCTATTATTTTTATCAAAGCAAATTACTGCCATATCACTATGTTTGTTAAATCGTGTCTTTGAAACTTCATCGATTAATATGTAAATGAAATTTCCCTGATGTGCACTTCTTAACTGAATTGATGTGCCATCACTAAAAGAAATTGTATTTAGACTAGACTGCTTCCATTCTGTATAAAAAGTCCATTTTCCATCAAAAATAACTTTGTCCATGGATGATGAAACAGTTATCATTATTGGTTCACTTGCGCTAGCAGCAGGTATTGCAAGTAAGATCAGAATTGTTATTGTGCCAAGCAATTTGATATGAGCCAATCTAATGGGTGTCTACAGTACAGAAAATTGAACTTTTCCTTGAGACAATCAAATCATCTTTATATGTTAATAAATAAAAAATCATCAAGGTCTCGTAAATTGAATAAAAAGTTGATAGGTATTGGAGTAGGTATTGCAATTGCAATAATTATTCTAGTAAGTACCCAGTCATACAAGACGGTGCCTGAGAATATACTGAGTCAGCCTAATGTACAGCAACTTCCAAACGCAACTCTGTCAAAGCCTTTGACTACAGGAAAACACATTACTGTTGAACTGAACGAGTCCATGCACTTTGCAATCAAATGATCCATTTTGGTACTCTTTATAATCAAAAATGACCGTCAACTCTATAAGTCGTTGATAGATAATATCACTAATGAATCGTAATACAACCTATGCGTTGTTTGGAGTAACCTTTGCTCTAGTCGCAAGTAGCATGGTAGGTAGTAACCTTTTGTCTACACAGTCTTATGGTCTTGTAGCACAGGATACAACACCTTCTAGTGATGGCATGAAAATTACAGGCCATGTAACTACTATTGCAACAGATGCAGACGGTCACATCAAAGCGTACAGACAATCGGATAACCTAGTTGTCGATGTAGGCAAAAACTGTGTAACAAGATTATTGTTCGGTGGCGGTATTGGTACTGGTAGAGGATTAAGTGTAGGTACTAATGACTGTGTTGGTGGATTAAATGCTCCATGGACAGTCATTGCAGTTGGAAACAGAACTGCTGCACCAACAATTGCAGGTACTGACCATTTATTGGCAAGTGAACCAAACGGTACTAATAACGGTCTTAACAGACAACTTTCTACTTCACTTAGCTGGACTAACTCAACAGGAGCTGGAGGTACAAGTTCTTCAACTGTAATACAAACAACATTTGGTCCTATATCTGGATTAAGAGCAGCAGGAACACAGGTTACAGAATCTGGTCTCTTCAATAGCACAACTATTGCTGCATCAGGTATGTTTGCACATCAAGCAATCACTAGCCTTGCATTGAATAACGGTGACTCCATAACAATCAAGTGGACAATAAACGTAGGATAAACCAAAACTTTCAGCGTATTTTTTAGCTGAGAAATTTTTTATTTAATTTACCGTTAAAGATAATTATATTTATCTCAAAGATGGCATGTGTAATAATTTTACGAAAGAGAAAATTAGAAGTATAAACAACCTTTAATTTGTAATATAAAAATTTCACCAAAACCTTATTAACAATTTTTATTACTTATTTACCACTTGTCAACTTTAAACAGGAATACCATCATAATTCTGGTAATTGCATCTGTTATATCATTGAGTTCCATTTCATTTGCAATGATTAAAAATAGCACTCAACCAGAAATTCACTCAGAGGGAACAAAAATTCTTGGACATGTAGTCTTGACTCTTTATGGACCAGATAATATGATAAAAGCATACAGACAATCTGACAACGTGGTAGTAACAAATGGTGACAACTCTACTGCGAACAGAATCTTTGGAACAAATCTAAATACTAATTCTGCTCAGGATGGGCATTCTCTTATGTTTCAGTAGGCACAAGTAGTACCGCAGCTTCTGCTACTCAGCTTAACATGTTGCAGCAGGCAGGAAATCACAGACTAGGTACAGTTACAAATGGTATTATTCACGGTCAAGCACTAATCGCTGCAATTTTTCCTGCTACCAAGATAACAAACAATTCTGCAGGAATTAGCATTCAAGAGGTGGGTCTCTTTGATAGTATTCAAAATAGTACTACAAATCTTTTCGCTAGACAAACATATTCTCCCATCAATGTTTTTCCAGCTGACTCTCTTACGGTAACTTGGACAGTTACGATAACTTAAAATTCATTTACAGGACAAATTAGTTTTCGTTCAAATCAAAATTATGCAACAGGTTAGCAACTATCATTTGAAGTTGAATAAAAAAATCCGTCTGCTAGGTTAGTTCCAAAATTGGAAACATGGCGGGTCATATAATAAGGACCTAAACGATTGCTTGGTACTTGAAATTTAGCAATATAACCGGATACATTCTGATCGCTCTTGTATTTTCTCTAGTTGTTCCAGTTGGTAACTGGAATGCTCTGATTTGTTGTAGCAGAATCGCTATTTGCAACAGGTAAATTTACTGCATTTGCAGGCAATAAGCTTGTAAGAAAAATTATCAAAAACAATGTAATTATCTGAAGGTGTACGCTATGACTCAATCTTACAACTTTCTCAACTGATGAATATAATCTAACTGTAATTTTATATTATTGTGATTATGTAGTATTCCAAAGAAAGTTTGGTAAATTTTCCTTCTTAACATTCATTTAATTAATGAAATTTATTTCATTAATTTTTAAGTTCTGCATCATTTTCTAATGTTTTATATTTCTTATACCTCTATGTGGAATTATTTAAAAATTTTCTAATACTACCTGTTCAATTTTTTAATAATACCTAATTCAAATATATACAGTTTAAATTTATCTTAATCTAGTTTTTCTCTAAACTGTTATTGAAATTATCTCAATAATTTTGAATAAGTATATTCTATAAACACAATTGTGCATATCATAAGGTAATTTGTAATACTCTGGTAAAATATCACTTATTGTAAATTTATTTTTGAAATTTATAAAAATTTCTGGTGTTTTAATTTTTTCTTATATTGATATTTATAAGATGTTAATCGAATTGATCATAATCTTAAACATATTTCATAAACTTTCTTTTTGATTAACCTAAGAAGCTTTACTTATTTATGTTTCAAAATATGGTATTTGAAAGAAAATTATTTCTGAAGTTATTATTTCATATAGCTTAATTCTATATGCAGAATCAGATATTTTTTAAACTGTAAACTTGAATTTTCGATAATTATAATAAATATAATTTATTGTTTCTATAAATCATTTCAATTATAATTTGGAACTTTATTTTTAGCGTGAAACAATGATGTAATCTTTTCTTTTATATGATATTATAAATGTCACAAGCTGATAAATTATAATTAGATTTATTTGTATTATACTAAATCAAAATACAATCAATAATTATAGTAACAGTTGAATATTATTATTCAAAATTTCTTTTTGATTCATGATAACATTAGAATATAATTATATTATCTAA
>JANXYF010000182.1 GCA_025350175.1 Nitrosopumilales archaeon
AATCTTTACGGTACTCATTGATGATATTCCAACTGCGATACATAGACCCTCTATATCATGTGCATTTTTTGCATCAAGAATTATCGTCCATTCATGTTCTAGTACTGACATGTAAAAGCCAATAACTTTGATTATGTTGAACTTCTTTAGATTTTTTTTCAGATTGTCCTGAATTTCTAGGAATATTTTCTTGCTTTTGCTATTGTTTAGCGGACATGATTCGGGGCTGTGTACTGCAAAAACTCCAAACAGCATTATATAGGTACAAATATCATTTTAAATAAACTTAGCTAGAATTCAAGATTGTAATAATTTTCTAGTATAACTTTGAATTAAGTTCAAATTCGGAATAAAGTATAAATTTATTCAAACAAAGTTCATGTATGGTAAACCCAATCCCAGAAGGACACCACAGTGTGACTCCAACTTTAACTGTAAAAGGAGCATCAGATGCAATTGAATTTTATAAAAAAGCATTTGGTGCACAAGAAATTATGAGATTTCTAGGACTTGATGGAAAAAGCATAATGCATGCAGAAATAAAAATAGGTGATTCACGTATCATGCTAAACGATGAACATCCACAGATGGGGTGTCTATCTCCGCAAACAATTGGTGGAACAAGTAGTGGAATCTTTTTGTATGTTCACGATACTGATGATACTTTTAACAAAGCAATTTCTGCAGGAGCAAAATCACAAATGCCTCCGATGGATGCTTTCTGGGGTGACAGATTTGGCTCAATCATAGACCCCTTTGGACATGTTTGGAGTATTGCGACTCACAAAAAAGACATGACTTTAGACGAACTCAAAAAAGCTGGCGAAGAATTCATGAAAGGACAATGCAAGTAGAGATGAAAAATATTTCATGATGAATCGAATATTTGATTTTCATGGAACAAAAATGAATATCAGAGTTCTTACTTCAGAATCAGATGGCAAATATACCATCATAGATGCAATTCATCTACCTAACAGAGGACCCGCAACAAAGAGAATTATAATAATTGAAAGTTGTAAAGTTTTCATTTTCTTACTTGTACGGTGCTAGATTTTTGTTGCAGAAATTATAGTAATAGGATTTCTTGCAAGAAACATGGTACCTGTCGAAGTTTTTTTGCTTTTCGATATAGTTACTTGAGTTATATCAATTGAAGAAAACTTTAGTTTTTCAATTATATTTAGTACAGAATATAGTGTTTCAATAAGAATAGTTCCAATTACTATTCTTCCACCTTGTTTTAGCTTTACTTCACATAATTTTACTATTTCTGATGTTTCCCCACCCGTTCCACCAATAAAGATAGCATCAGCTATAGGTAATTCATTGATTTTTTGCATTGCATTTCCCAATATGACAGATACGTTAGAGACTTGAAATTTACTCAAGTTCTTCTTTGTCAGTTCTACTGCATTTGGATCAATATCTATTGAAAAAACTTTACCAGTAGATCCTACTTGGTGTGAAGCTTCTATTGATATTGAACCGCTTCCACAGCCAATGTCGTATACAATTTGTCCTGGCGATAATCTTGCCTTACTGATCTGGATTACACGCACTTCTTCTTTTGTAATTGGTACATCTTCTACTCTTTCAAAAAGTTCATCTGGAATTCCAGGTGTGCTGTGTTTCCACATAAGTTTACTAAATTTTTATCAATATTTAGAACTACTTAATGGACATTATTCCTACAGATGGATGAGTTATGGTAGTTACTAAAATCCAACTAAAAATGAACATAAGAACATAGCTTCCATAGCCTGTTGTGATAAGTTTCTTTTTTTCTGTTGGAAGAATTGGAATCTTCATAGATTTTGCTATTCCAATTGAAATAATAAATAAAGTTATCATTATTCCAAGACCCAGAAAGCCTTTGTGAGATTGCATAGAATTTCCAATTAATGCAGAAAGCGTTCCTGCTAATACTGCCAAACCTACTCTTAGCCAGAATAATTTATCTAGTCCAGCCTTTACCTTTGACTCTTCAGTTTGAGTAGAGGATCCTGTAGGATTATCTTTACCATCAATAGTATCAGGTTCTTCATCTCCCTTTTTCTTTGGATGTCGTGCCAACTAAATTTTCAAAATAACTTTGATTAATCCCGTTTAAAATGTTTGGTTACTATAACAATAGTAAAGATATAATCAACGGGGAATAGAAATTAGGAATTATGACACTTGCAGGTATAGAACTACGTTATTTGATTACAGAGATGAATAAACAAGTAAAGGACTATTATGTAAGCAATATTTATGGGGTAAGTCGTAATAGCATTCTTTTCAAGCTACATCATCCAGATAAACCAGATTTACTTGTAATGTTTTCTACTTTTGGTCTATGGACAACAAATGTAAAAATAAATCAAATGGAAGAAAACAGACTGATAAAACGATTAAGAAATGATCTTTTACGTAGTAAAATAGTAGAGATCAAGCAGCTGGGAAGTGAGAGAATTGTATATGTAACATTTTCAGGATTTGATCAAGAATTCATCTTGGTTGGAGAATTTTTTGGAGACGGTAATATAATTTTGTGTAATAAAGAAATGAAGATTCTATCCCTATTGCATTCAATTGATGTAAGACATAGAAAACTTGGAGTTGGTTTGAATTATGTTCCACCTCCCTCTTCTGGATTAAATATTTTAGAGGTTACCAAAGAGAATATTGAAGAGATCAAAACAAGTTCTGCTCCAATTGTAAGATGGGTAGGAAGAACATTAGGATTACCAGGAAAATATACAGAAGAGATTATTCGAATGACTGGTTTGGATCCAGACAAGTTGGGAAATACCTTAACAGATAAAGAAATTGAAGGTATTTT
>JANXYF010000191.1 GCA_025350175.1 Nitrosopumilales archaeon
CTAATACTACAGCATATACAACATGTCCTACAAGACTAGCTAACGTAGGAAGATATCCTAGTGGATGTCTCCACGGTGAAAGACCTGTTATTGGCTTATGTATTGGAATCAGAGTTACAATCCAGAGAAAAAATCCGTAAACTAGTGCAGAACTAAATATGTGCGAAACACCTCCTGGGAAAATCCAGAGTGCAATTAAAAACCCAATTCCCCCCAGTCCGCCATTTAAAAAATGCAGTGCAAAGATTCCAGTAAAATGAGTCTTATCTGAAGCCAATTTCAAAACTTTGGTTACAATCACCTGATTTTCATGCCATTCAAAAACTCCGTGTAATCCCCATCTCTTCCAAGAGGGTAATTCGGTTAGAGTCATGAGTAGAGTAGAAAATAATCCTCCAACAAAACCCAACAAAAATGAATACGCATCGGGGTGGTTCAATATGCAATTCACACACTGGCGAACTATTCTATCTTACTCTTGTAGAAAATTTGTCATATGAAAAACTAAATCCGGCAAATATCTGCCAAGATTTTAATGAAAAGTGTCATCCGTCCTTGAGTGGACCTTGGCAATTTCCTAGTAATAACATGCCAACGCATTCTACTACCTTTCCCTCTATTGCCATCGTCGTTCATTTCTAAAGGCCTGTGTTTTCACAGGTTCTTCCCTAACCAGAAATATTCGAACACCGCTTGGAAAGAAAACCAAGTCCTTACCTGAAGTTCTTTTCTGTCAAGCGAGTCTTCACATTTGTCGGTCGGATGACAGCATAATATACGGCATCGTGGAATAAAAAGGCGATCTATATAGAATCTGTATATCTAAATGAATTATAAATTATTACAAATCCAGTTATTATATCACTGGGTCTTTTTTGCGTCAAGTGATTTTCTTCGCTCTTCAGTACAAGATTTCATTTGTTCTGGCGTATGTCCTTTTACAGGCCTTGAACACATTGCACATGTAGGAGTAATTTCTATTGGCTTTCTTTCAAACTTCATAATATTCTGGATCTTGATAGTCTGATTCTAACACCAATAAATTATTTTTGTTCGTTGACTGGTCTAGTTGTATGATAGACCGCAAGATTAGACCCGAAATACCTAGGTGCGATGTAAGAAATGCTGCTGCCTCTTCTATCGCATTAACTCCTCTCCAGCCTTCGTCATATGTCATTTCTATAACCCCCTTGTCGGTCTCAACAAGTGCTGTAATCAGCGAATAAGGCCCAAGAGTATCATCCTTTTTTTGAATATACAGGTTCAGGGTTACACTTTTTACGATATGACCTTGCTCCAAAAATTTTCCGCCAGACATTAATGCAATTGTCTTATCAGGCGCTCTGTCTATTCTCTCAGGGTTTGCAACTTCGATTACCTTTTTCATATGATAATTACGTATCCAATCTAGATAATCTTTACAGATTCTTTGTTATTTTGAAACCTAGCTGATGCTATGTTTCATCATCAATTGTTCCGCCTTGGCCATAAAGTACAGGTATCGATATAGTACTTGTGACATGTGGAACAGTTCTTACTTTGCTTATGGTAGAATCAACTTTTGTTACATCGTCTGCTGCAATTTTAACAAAGATATCATATTTGCCCATGATTCCGTTTACTTCAACAATATTTGGCAATTCTTTTATTTTCTGAATTACTTCTTTTTCATTCCCTGGAATGCATGTTGCAAGAATGTATGTAATCATATGAAATATTGGGCATCATATGATGTTAAATATCTTCTGAAAAATATCATCTCTAAACCAATTTGTTAGATTGTTTCAACATAGCATGGTATCATCAAATAATCAGAACGTCAAACGTGAAAATAAAGAGCAATTCTACAGATGAATTAATAAAAATGTCAGAGACAGTACGAGAAGAGATTACACGTGATGTCATGGAAACCTTTGGAATAGACTTGTCTCACCAAGAACTTGTTCATCATGATAAGACAAAACCTGTCTGGACCCAACAGATTCAGGATAACAAGTCTCTAAAAATTGAACTAGATTCATTTCTAAATCTTGTCAAAAATAACGTAGAACGGCTACCAGAAATGATACAATTTGAGAAAGAACACCCCTCCTCTGAGATATCACATCATTCTCAAGATTCTATTTCGTATGATCTAGAATTTTTGTGGATATGTGAGTCTCATGTAAAAAAGTTTGAAAATGAAAAATATCTATCAGAAAAAGAGATTGCCAAATATTATACAAAAATTCAGCAGCTAAAGGATGCCATAAGGGGCATAACTATAGGTCAAAGCTTGCAAAACTAGTAAAAAACTAAAAGGAAATTTTGTAAGTTCTAGACAATACTACTACTATCATTATAGAAATAGAAATGGCAAGTCCTACTAATGGACCAAATTCTGGAATTACAAATGTGCCAGACAATTCAAGTTCTTTAGAGCCTGCAGGTATGGGACAATCAAGTATGCGTATAGTATCAGTTTCACTTTGAGCGCATAAAATTCTGTTTCCATTCGTCATTAGTACAATCTCACCACCTGGTGTATCTACTATCTTCTTTGGAATTTGATATTGCTGATCTACTGTACCTGTCTTGACGTTTGTTGTATCCATTACAACAGTAATTTTGTTATCTGTAGGCAATACGGCAACATCTCCATAACTTATCGGATTTGTGCCATTTGTTCTAATTTTTATCTCGCTGTCAATTATTGGAATTACAGTCAATGTGCTAGATATGACAGTAAAATGAAACTGTACTGCCTGTGCATCGTATTTTACATTTACTGTATAATCTCCACCAATAGAGTTGTCACTTATTACAAAATCATGAACAAAAAGATTGTTTAGCAAGCCAACTTGACCAACATCATACACATTTCCCATGGGATTTCGTATGATTATAGTAACTGGGTTGCCATCTACTATCTGTGGAACAGAACCACTGATTATCACCTTATCCCCTTGCTGATACACATCCTTGTTTGATACTGCAGTAATTACAGAAGGATCTGCGTAAGCTGGAAGAAAAATTGAAGATACAGCAATTATGGATAATAGAATTAGCACATTATTTTTAATTTTCAACTAAAAACTCTTGGGATTTAAATGATATTTAACTGTGATTTAATGTTGTATTCATGTAACTATCAACATGTTAGAAGAACGAGTCTAGTCCTGCCTTTGATTTTGATACTTCTTGTTGCTCTAAGAATTTAGTCATCTTCTCGCCCATGCCTTTGGCAGCTGTTACTTTACGTTTTCCTATCCAGTAATAGGTCTCATCCGTAGTATCTTTTGCAATCAATACTATTAGTTTACCATAATCTTTTCTTCCAGTACGACCTTTTCTCTGAACATAGCGAATCGAGCTTGGGACATTGTCAAAAAACACTACAAGATTTACTTCGGAAATATCAAGACCTTCTTCTCCCACTCTGGTTGCAATCAATACCTTGTATTCACCGTCTCGAAATTTTTGTATTGTTTCAATCTGTTTTTTTTGTTTAAGACCAGTCTCCCCTGCTTTGCCAATTAAAAATCCAGCAGAGATTCCCATTTCATTTAATTTTTGATGTATTACATCTACAGAATCTCTATAGCTAGTAAATACAAGTGCCTTGCCAGGAATTCCTTGTAATACTTCTTTTAGTTTCTCCATCTTAGAGTGCTCAATTCCTTTTGCCTGCGCTTCTTTTGCAAGACGCACTGCTTTTCCAAAATTCATATCATTTTCAAACAAATCTCTGATGCCAACACCTTTCTTCTCCTGTGTCCTTTCACAGAACCTAAGAAATGATGTTATGCCATGGGATTCAAAGACATTTAGTGCATGGATTAATCTTATTGCTGTAAAGAGTGGCTTGGCAGCTCGGCGATTTTGTCGTATGACAAATTCTCTGACACGTAATAACTCAGACATGGACCTATTTCCAGAAAGATTCAATCCCAATTTTTTTAAGTCTGAATATCTCGAGTCTATTGTAGCTTTTATCAAGACTTGAATCTCTTTCATCTCAGGAGGAAGATCCACTACAATCCACTGGGTGTCAGTCTGCTGGACATATGGGCTTACATCAGGGCTCTCTTCGTTTCTTTGTGCAATGCTTGTAATTTTTAATATCTTTATCATCTCTTCTGCTTTTTGTTTTTCACTAGGTAATGTTGCAGTCATGCCAATAATTCGAACATTTGTGTTTGCAAATCTTTCCGCAATTCCAGAATACGCATAATCCCCCACAGTTCGATGTGCTTCATCAAATATTACAAGCGAGAATTGTTCTGGTGATACAATCTGTCTGTCCAAATCATTTTTTACAATCTCTGGTGTTGCACAGATAACACTGTTAATCCAAAGTTTTTTTCTTTTAGCAAGAAGGTCTTCACCTGTAACTAGTGCAACGTCATCAATCAACAAATTATTTTTTAAAAACTCATAATGCTGGTGTGTCAATACTCGTGTTGGTGCCAAAAACAATACTCCACCTTTTCCTCTTGATAAAAATTCAGCAATCACGTGTAACGCAACCGTTGTTTTTCCCAATCCAGTGGGTAAGACAATCAGACAATTTTCAGAGATTGCCTGCTTTGCCAAATTATCCTGGTAATCTCTATGTTCAATACTTGATTTTTTGATATACCGATGTTCTACAAAGTTGTCACTCAATTATATCCACATTTGACAATCTTGGGTAAAAAGCTTGTTTAAAATTAAGAGCTAAGCTTTGCATACTTTTGTTTTCACAAATTTGTAATCTTATATTGAAGCACGATACAGTTTGACTGTGAACAAGACATTTGATCGTCCCACTTGGGATGAATACTTCATGCTTCAGGCAGAACTTGCAAAATTACGTTCTAACTGTATCACAAGACAGGTGGGAGCAGTCATCGTACGAGGAAATAGACAGATTGCCACGGGATATAATGGAACACCCCCTGGTGTCAAGAACTGTTTTGAGGGGGGATGTAAGAGATGTCAGCTTCGAATGGAGGGAAAAATTGCTTCAGGAGAGGGACTGGACAGGTGCTTGTGCAATCATGCCGAAGCCAATGCAATAATGCACTGTGCCATATTGGGAGTAGGGGCCGGCACAAAAGACACTACAATGTATACAACATTTGTCACATGTCTAGAGTGCAGCAAGATGGCAATTACAATTGGAATCAAAAGAATAGTCTGCCTTGGAAGATATCCTGAAACAGATTATGAATTATTACATGAAGCAGGATTGGAAGTTGTAGTTTTAGATAAAAGTAGAATAAATCATTGGATAAAGGTATTACTTGACGAACCAAATGCCAATCTGACACCAAAGTGATAATGTAATGTCAAATGCAGTAGAACAAGTAACTACCACAATGCCACCTGCACTACTGGTCTCGGCATCATATGATGGAATGAAAAAATGTGCGGTACTAAAATTTTACGAACCAAAATCGCAGACACTAAAACTTTGGTATGACAACACTGGTCACAAACCATATTGTTACTCAAAATTAGATCCTGAAGAATTAAAATTTTTATCTAGTAGGACAGATGTTTTAAAGCTAGAGCGTGTTGAACGACAAGATTTGCTAAAAGATAGACTGATCAATGTTACAAAAATTACAGTCTCAGATCCACTTGCAATTGGAGGAACCCAGACTGACAAGAGCATACGAAATACAATGGAGACATGGGAATCTGACATAAAATATTATGAGAATTATTTGTATGACAATTCCCTAATTGTTGGAAGATACTATAGTGTTGAGGACGGCAAACTCAAGGAATACAACTATCCAATACCTGATGAGGTCAAGCTTGCACTCAAAGGTTTGTTGTTTGACAAAGTGACAAACATGGGAATTATAGATTCCAAAGAGTTTCAAAACCACATAAGCGAATGGGCAAACCTTCTCAATCAACCCATACCCAACATAAAACGGATTACATTTGATATCGAGGTAGAATCCGAGACTGGAAGGCTTCCAGATGCAAAAATTGCAGATAAAAAAATTACGGCAATTGGATTTTGTGCAAGTGATGATTTCAAGGCAGTCTTTGTTCTAAAAAGAGTAGGACACCAAATGGGAACAAATGAACTTCCAGAAGGGGTCAAGGTTTCGTTCTATGAAGAAGACAAGGAAGCAGACATGCTAAAAGACGCATTCAAAATTTTAGAAAGTTATCCGTTTGTTATGACATTTAACGGAGATGATTTTGATATGCCGTTTATGTACAACAGGGCAGAACGTCTCGGCGTTCCATTAAAAGAGATTCCTCTAATAATGATGCGCGATTCTGCTACGCTGAAAAAAGGAGTACATATAGACTTGTACCGTACATTTTCTAATCGTTCATTTCAGATCTATGCATTTTCGCACAAGTATAATGATTTTTCATTAAACA
>JANXYF010000206.1 GCA_025350175.1 Nitrosopumilales archaeon
TCCGTTTCACCCTCGTAGACCAGACACCATCATAAGCAGAATGGTACGAGGGATGTTACCAAAGAATAAACCATCAGGTAAGACATCTTTGAAAAGATTAAGAGCTTATCTTGGAGTACCAAATGAATTAAGATCAAAGAAAACAACACAGTTCGATGATGCAAAAATTAGAAGACCTTCTCCATATTATACAACTCTAGGAGAATTAGGTAAAATGGTTGGGTGGCACGAATAATGGTAAAGTTAGAAAGCTATTATGCAACTAGAAAGACTGCACGAGCACATGCATTTATTACAAAAGGAGTGGGTCGTGTAAGAATTAACAATGTTCCAGTAGAAATGGTTCAACAAGAAGTAGCACGAGAAATCATGTTAGGACCTTTAGAAGTTGCAGGAGATCTTAGAAATAAAATAGATGTGTCAGTTAAAGTCAAAGGCGGTGGTTTTGTTGGACAATCATATGCAAGTGCAATCGCAATTTCAAGGGCCATGACAGGATGGACAAAGTCCAGAAAAGAACCAAAGGATCATCCTCTTACAAGAACCGTGAGAGAGGATCTCAGAAAACGATTAACAGAATTTGATAAACATTTGCTAAGCGGTGACGATAGACGAAAGGAACCAAAGAAATTTGGCGGTCCTGGTGCTAGAAGAAGAAAACAGAAATCATATAGATAAACTTGAAAGCTGTAATTCTGGCAGGAGGCCGTGGAACACGCGGAAGGCCATTTACAGATCACATTCCAAAAGCAATGATTCCTGTTCAGGGAAGACCTCTCATTTACCATATTGTAAGATATCTTTCCAAGTTTGACATCATTGATAGTATAATCATACTAGGAGATTTTTCAGGAATTGGGAAACAGATAGAGAAATATTTTGAAAATCATATTTCAGTTAAAAAACCAATAAAATTCATACAAGATTCACAGAGTGGGACGGGTGGAGATCTCATTCATCTAAGCTCAGCACTTGGAAAGAATAAAGAATTCATCTTGTGGTTTGTTGATAATCTATGTCCAGTAGACATAAACAAAATGTATCGTTTTCACAAGGATTCAAAGACTACAGCTACAATAGCTGTGAGAAGATATAGAAAAGAAGAAACAGGATTTGCAATAGTAAATAACGGAATTATTGAGGAGTTTAAAGAAAAACCTACAATTGAATTGCAGATGGCAGAATGTCTTGGAATATACATCATTAATTCTGAAATAATAAATAAAATAAAAATTAAAAAACAAAAGAAAAAGGAGTTGAATCTCTCTTATGATATTTTACAGCCATTATCCAAGAAAAGAAAGATTGCAGCTTATGATATAGGAAAAACCCAGTGGTTAGACATAGATTCTCCAACACGTGTTGACAGAAACAAAGAATTGATTTATTCCATAATAAAGAAATTCGGCACTTAGGTTTTGTGAGAACGTTCGTATTTTGCAATTTGGATTTCATGTTGTAAAGTCATTGCAATATCATCTAGGCCTTCAAGTAGAATCTTTTTCCAATGAGGTTCAATATCAAATGAAATAGGCGTATCATCTACCATGATTGTTTGATCTTCCAAATCTACTTCAATTTCAGATTTTGTTGAAAATAATTTTTGTAATATTTCATCTGAGACTCTAATTGGTAAAATTCCATTTTTGAAACAATTATTATAAAATATGTCAGCAAAAGATGTAGAGATTATCACCTTAAACCCAAAATCATCAAGTGCCCATACTGCATGCTCTCGGCTAGAACCACACCCAAAGTTATCCCTAGCAAGTAAAATCTTGGAATTCTTGTACACTGGATCATTTAAGATGAAATCTTTTCTTGGAATGCCACCTTGTTCATACCTCCAGTCATAAAACAAGTATTGACCAAAACCAGTTCTTTGAATTAGTTTTAGAAATTGTTTTGGAACTATTTGATCAGTATCAACATTGACCTTGTCAAGCGGTGTGACTATGCTTTTTATCTTCTTGGATGGTTCCATTCTAGTTCAGATCCAATTCTCTTACATCAACAAAATGGCCATTAATTGCAGCGGCAGCTGCCATTACAGGACTTACAAGATGGGTCCTTCCACCAGAACCTTGTCTTCCTTCAAAGTTTCTGTTCGAAGTACTAGCACATCTCTCACCTGCTGCCAAGATATCAGGATTCATTCCAAGACACATGCTACAGCCAGATTCTCTCCATTCAAATCCAGCATCTTTGAATATTTTATCAAGACCCATCTCTTCAGCATTTTTCTTTACGAGTTGTGACCCTGGTACCACCATTGCTCGCACTTTTGATGAGACCTTTTTTCCTTTTACAACTTTTGATGCTTCTATCAAATCTCCTAATCTTGCATTAGTGCACGATCCAATGAACACTCTATCAATTACAATATCCACAATTGGAGTACCAGGTTTAAGATCCATATACTGGAGTGCTTTTGTTGCACCCTTTACTTCTTCTGGATTTCCTTTACCATATTCATCTGGGAATGGAATACTTCCAGTCACATCATCTGTCATGGCAGGATTAGTTCCCCAGCTAACCTGAGGTGCAATGTTTTCCGCACTAAGTGTAAATGATTTATCAAATTTTGCTCCGCTGTCTGTTTTTAGATTATCACGCCAATCATTGACAAGTTCATCATAATTATTTGGAGTGTATTTTCGTCCTTTGAGATACTGGTATGTTTTTTCATCAGGTGCAATCAATCCAGCACGTGCTCCTGCCTCTATTGACATGTTACATATTGTCATTCTCTGTTCCATTGTCAATTCAGATATCGTGTCACCGCGATACTCAATTACGGTTCCAGTTCCCCCCGCAGTTCCAATTTTTCTTATAATTGACATGATTATGTCTTTTGCAGTTACAGCATGAGGATTCTTTCTCTTTCCTTGGATTTTGATTTCAAAAGTTTTCGGTTTCTCCATCATAATACATTGAGTTGCCAAGACGTGTTCAACATCACTTGTACCAATTCCAAAGGCAAGCGAGCCAAAAGCACCATGTGTTGATGTATGACTATCACCACAAACAATTGTTGTTCCTGGAAGTGTAATTCCTAGTTCAGGGCCTATTACGTGCACTATACCTTGGTTTGGACTATGAATATCAAAGAGAGTAATTCCAAATTCTTTACAGTTTCTTTCAAGTGCTTTAATTTGCACAGATGATGTCTGATCTAAAATAGGCAACGACCTATCACTTGTAGGTACGTTATGATCCATTGTTGCAAATGTGAGATCAGGACGTCTTACTTTTCTTGCATTGAGACGTAAACCATCAAAGGCTTGAGGAGATGTAACTTCATGAATGAGGTGTCTGTCTACATAAAGTAGTGAACGTCCATCTTCATCTACAACAATATGAGAATCCCATATTTTTTCAAATAGTGTCTTTGACATTCAAATCATCTTAACCAGAACCGGAGATATAATGGTATAATACTTGAGAGCTAAGGTTTGTAATTGAACAGTCCGCCAGCTTCTATTATTTTGCCTATCAATTCTGGAAAAGGCTTCATTTTGTATACCTTGTTTTTAGTCAAGTTTTTAATTTCATTTTTAGAGATATCCACTTCGAGTGAATCGCCATCTGAGATATCATGATATGCACTTTCATCGATTTCAATTGGGAGTAAGAAAGCTCCGTCTACTGCATTTCTATAAAATATTCGTGCAAAAGACAAGGCCAAGACTGCTTTCACTCCAGAATAAGAGAGAGCTATTGGAGCATGTTCTCTAGAAGAGCCACAGCCAAAGTTTTTCCCTGCAACAATAAAATCGCCAGGTTTAACTCTTTTATGAAAATCCTTGTCAAGTCCTTCCATGGCATGTTTTGCCAACTCTGTATAATCGTGAATCTTAAGATAAGGACCAGGTAGAATTACATCTGTGTCGATATTATCTCGTTCGTATTTTATTACAGAACCTTTCATTTCAAATCCCTCGGATCAGTAATCTTTCCCGTTATAGCAGATGCTGCTGCGACAAGTGGTGATGCAAGATATGTCTGGGATTCCACATGCCCCATTCTTCCTGGAAAGTTTCTGTTTGTAGTACTGAT
>JANXYF010000236.1 GCA_025350175.1 Nitrosopumilales archaeon
CAGTACTCATAGATACCCTCTAGAAATGATCGTTTCATAAAAGTTTCTTCCTAAGGAGTATCTAGAGATTCAAGACTGCGTGTCATTAGATAATCTAGGTAGATATTTTCATCCCAAATAATATTAGCAATAATATCAAAACGTAGAGTTGTCAAAAGAGAGTCTTAGATTAGCGTGAATTTTTAGATCGGAAATTGAAATTTCTCAATTATATTTACGAATAATTTGATGCTAATCTAAATATAGTAGTGAAATGTAGTTCAACCAATGTCTAACCAACAAATTAAGGTAGGATTGGTAGCTTTAGTGTTATCAGTAGTATTGGTTTTTGCATCAGCCGCATTACCAGCTGTAAATGCATTAACACCAAGTACAGTATACGATAGATACCAACAAAAAACAGATAGATTTCCAGGTGGACAACACATTTGTGGAGAAAAGCTTTGTTCATCACAAGAATGGGCAAAAATGAAGACATCACTTCATGCAGCACAACGTAACTCACAAGCATGCCCACAGCTTAAAGGATGGCAACCATGTGGAGTACCTTCATCTGTACCAACCACCTCTACCAAGTAAAACATCTCAAACATAATGTCTACCAAGGTCTGTGTAACAATCGCAGAATCCAACCCTAGAAAAATTGTTAAAGAGATTAAGAGAGCTCTCCTAGACTCTGACTATGCAGAACTCAGGTTAGATTTTTTAAAACCAAATCAAATCCCTTTTTGTTTAACCCTTTCAAAAAAATATCTCAAACGATGCATATGCACATTACGGCCAACTACTGAAGGTGGAAAATTCCAAGGTTCTGAAAAGGAAAGAATTTCCATACTAAAATTAATTTCTGAATTTGCACCATATCTTTTAGATGTTGAATATAGCACACTAAGGAAAAACCAGGGATTACAAAAATATCTCAAAAGCACCAGAACTAACATACTTGTTTCATGGCATGACTTTGTAAAAACTCCAAATGAGCAAACTCTGAAAACAACACTTCAAAAAATGTCCAAGTTTTCAAACAATATCAAAATTGTCACAACTGCAAAGACAATTGCAGATACTATACGGGTTCTTGCATTATACAGGAATCATTCAAAGAAAATCAATCTAATTTGCTTTGCCATGGGAGATTACGGTAGAATGTCAAGAATATTGTGTACAAAGCTTGGAAGTCCCTACACATATGTTTCGCCAGGTAAACCAGTAGCTCCTGGTCAATTCAGTCTAAAGGAAATGAAAAGCATATTGGCTTTAGAAGATAAAAGTTAGGAAAGAGACATTCTAGAAATTAATTACCAGTGGTTTTTTCCAAGAATCGTCTAACAAAATCATATTCCGCTTTTTTAATTCTTGAAGAATCAGAAACTTCATGCGCCATCTCTACAAGATCATTTTTGGTCAAATCAGTTACCACCGTATCTTCTTTTTCAGATTGAAGCGAGTAATCTATGTCGTTTAAGACATTCGTATTATCATCAAGTAGTTTGATGCATTCATCAAGAATATCGAGATACTCATCCATGTCATCCATTACTTGATCAAAATATATTACATTAATTAATTAATCTGTCATCGTAGGCACCAAACACAATACCACCATTATTATAAAAGAAATAAGAACAATATGCCGATGAAACTCAAGTCGTCTATGAACAACACACCACGAAATACAATAATTTTAGCTACAATTGTAACAATTCTATTAGGAATATTCAGACTAGTATTGTTTTTAGTAATAGTGTGGATAGTTGCGTTGGTATTCATTGTGATTTATCAATATAGATCATCCAAATCAAATGCAGGTAATTTTGTTTGTTTAGATTGTGCAACTACCCATCAAGATTTAGCCTGTCCAAAATGCGGATCAAAACTTAAGAAAATATATTCTAGAGATAACAAGTATGGAGTTTAACTCCAGATAAACTACCAAATCTCCCTAATCGCTTAAATCATGATTCATCAAATAAAACATGATGACAAAAACCTATGCGGTGATAGGGGATCCGATTGATCATTCATTTTCTCCGGCACTTCACAATGCGGCTTTTTTATTCACGGGCCTTGATTGCACATACATCGCATATAGAATTCCAAAAGGAGAATTGGAGTTTGGTATTGAAGCATTAAAAAAAATAGGCATTTCAGGATTCAATGTTACAATACCTCACAAAGTTGACATGATGAAATTTCTTGATGAATCAGATAGCGAATGTAAATTAGTAGGAGCCACAAATACAGTAACTAATAATGCAGGATACCTTAAGGGGTACAATACGGATGTAGAGGGCTTCTTAGATCCGATAAAAAAAAGAAAAATTGATTCTAAAGATTCTGACGTTTTACTAATTGGTGCAGGAGGAGCTGCAAGAGCAATAATAGTCGGGTTTAGCAAAGAGAAGGTTCGTAAAATCACTATTGCAAATAGGACTCGTGAAAGAGCAGAAGAATTGATCAAATTTGCCCAGAATTTAGGTTTAGAATCATATTATTTGGATCTTCAATCAGCTGGTGATACTGCTAACAAATACAAATTTGTAGTAAACGCAACATCTGTAGGACTAAAAGGAATAGGTTGTCCCATATCTACAAAAAACATTAACCGAGATTCGATAGTTTACGATATAGTCTACGTACCGGTTGAAACTCCTTTAATTGAACAGTCAAAAAATCAAGGTGCGACGATCATATATGGGTGGGAAATGCTTCTTGCTCAAGCAATGAAGTCATTTGAGATTTGGACTAATAGGCAGGCCCCTTACGAAGCCATGAAATTGACCTTGCTTGGGAGATTTTAGAGGTGCGTCAGGCAAGAGCAAGTATGCATGGTGCAGTGTCAATAGTAAATGCTATTGCCACAGGAAGGGGTTCCACCCTTGGCATATCATTAGGTATTGAGGCAATTGTAGAAACTGAGCCTGGCAGGGGAATAATATTTGAAAATAGAGCATCAAATCTAAGTTCTCGACTCATAAGAAAAGTCGTTGAAACATCAGTCCCAAAATTAGAACTCGAAAAAAATAAAATAATAATTTCTGTAAAATCTGAAATCCCTTCAGGATATGGACTCAAAAGTTCAAGTGCCATTTCATCAGTAATATCACTTGCATGTGCAAAGTTATTCAAGCCAAAAGCAACTGATCTTGAAATTTTAAAAGATGGGGTACATGCATCCATAGAATCCAAAGTAAGCATAACAGGAGCTTTTGATGATGCATGCGCATGCTACTTTGGAGGATTTGTTGTAACCGATAATTCAAACATAAAAATAATAAAATCAGAAAAAGCACCAGAAGATTTGTCTGCAATAATATTTATTCCAAAATCTAGGAGAAGAGGTAATGTGAAAAAATTAAAAATTCTAGAGAGTGTCTTTTCACAAGCATGGGATCTTGCCAACAAGTCAGACTATTGGAATGCTATGATACTAAATGGTCTTGCCACCTCTGCAATATTAGGCTCTGATCCAAAAATTATAACCGATCTAATAGATAGTGGAGCACTTGGTGCATCTGTATCTGGAAATGGACCTTCAATAGCTGCAGTTGCAAATAATGATAAAATATCTAGTGTAAAGAAAGTACTCTCATCTTTAGAAGGAGAGACCATAGTTTCCCAAATAAACAACAGGAAGGCAGAAGTTTATGAAATGTAAGGTTGACAAGTCACGTCTTTCGGGCGTCATAAAGTGTCCCCCAAACAAGAGTTATTCTCATCGCGCTGTTTTTCTGGCTGCACTTGCCAATGGAAAAAGTACTTTGAGAAACGTTTTGCTTTCCAGAGACACTCTGGCAACAATTAGCGCATGCAAAGTTTTTGGTGCCAAAATAGAAATTAACAATTCAACTGTTATAGTTGAAAGTAAAGGAGAGATAATTCCACAGACTTGTGAGATAGATGCATCAAATTCAGGCACTACAATTAGAATTGCAACTGCAATTTCGTCCCTTTCAGAGTATACAATAATACTCACTGGTGATTCAAGTCTAAAAAAGAGACCAATGCAACCACTTCTTGATGCGCTAGTCCAACTTGGAGTACATTGCACATCAACTGATGGCAAACCCCCAGTCACAGTAAAAGGAAAGGCAGTTGGAGGAACAACGCATATCTCCGGTTCAATCTCAAGCCAATTTATTTCCGCACTTTTGATTGCAGGTCCAAAGATGAAGAGTGGACTTTCATTAGAAATTGATGGAGATCTAGTATCAAAGCCATATCTTGATTCTACAATTGCTACAATGAAAAAATTTGGTGCTTCAGTTAATGTAATTTCGCCATACAAAAAATACAATGTTCAAAATCAAGAATACAAATCCACGGATTTTGTAGTTCCTTCAGATTTCTCAAGTATGGCACTCTTACTTTCTGCAGCAGTATTACTAGGAGAAGACATGTCAATTGAAGCATCTATTGGAGACTTGCCTCAAGGAGATCAAGAAATAATATCATACTTGGAAAAACTGGGTGTAAAAATAAGCATTGGAGAAAAAATAACTATAACTTCTCCAAAACTTCTCAATGGAGGAAGATTTGATCTTTCAAACAATCCAGACCTTCTTCCACCAATGGCAATTCTTGCTCTTAAGACATCAAAACCAATTGAGATTTATAATGTAAAACATGCAAGATTTAAAGAAACAGACAGAATTGCAATTTTAGCAAAAGAACTTGCAAAGATTGGAATCATAGTAACAGAAAGAGAAGATGGATTAATTTTAGAAGCCCCAAAAATCCTAAAGAGTGCGGAATTAGACTCTTCAGAAGATCATAGACTCTTCATGGCATTTGCTATCGCAGGCATGTTCGTTGGAAATTGTACTGTTACTGATCCTGATTCGGTAGATGTTTCATATCCAACATTTGTAGAAGATATGAAGAAGATTGGTGCAAAAATATTAGTTTGATACAAGATAGATTTTTCAATAATTTCATCCTAAAGAGCCCTATTTTCTAGAAAGATTATAAACGCGTAAAAGAAAATTTTATCATGTCTTCAAGCTCCATAGGACAGCGTTTTGTTTTTACAAGTTTTGGTGAAAGTCATGGAAGATGTATTGGTGCAACAGTGGATGGGTGTCCAGCAGGATTACAGATTGAAGAAAAAGATATTCAAGTTATGCTTGATTTGCGTAAACCTGGTCAGTCTGTCATTACAACCCAAAGAAAAGAGGACGATAAAGTTGAGATTCTTTCAGGAGTTTACAAAGGATATACTACAGGTGCCCCAATTACAATGATCATTTGGAATAAAGACCAGCATTCAAAAGATTATGACAATCTCACTTTGAAACCAAGACCCGGTCATTCAGATTATCCAGCATATATCAAGTACAAAGGATTTAACGATATCAGGGGAGGAGGGAGATTTTCAGGAAGGTTAACAGCTACATTTGTCATGGCAGGAGCCATTGCAAGAAAACTTCTTTTAAAAACTTTGGGAGTTGAGACTTTTTCCTATACATGTCAAGTTGGAAATATAAAAATGAAAGAACATGCAATGCTGAAAATGAAAAATTCAGTATACAACAATGAAGTGAGATGTCCAGATCCAAAGATTGCAGACAAGATGCGTCAAACAATTCTTTCGGCAAGACGTAGTGGAGATTCCGTAGGCGGCGTTATTGAATCATTAACAGTGAATTTACCAGTAGGGTTAGGTGAGCCAATTTTCGGTTCTTTAGAATCAGATTTGAGTAAAGCACTTTTTTCAATACCTGCTGTAAAAGGGGTAGAATTTGGCTCTGGTTTTCATGGTTCCACATTACATGGCTCAGAGAATAACGATGAATTTTTAATTAAAAATGGAAAAATCCAAACCAAAACTAACAATGCAGGTGGAATACTAGGTGGTATTTCTACAGGAATGCCAATTGTCTTGCGAGTTGCATTCAAGCCAGCATCATCAATATCAAAAAAACAACAGACTGTTGATCTTAAAACAAAGAAACCCGCTTCTTTGATAGTTCAAGGAAGACATGATCCATGTGTAGTTCCTCGTGCACCCCCGGTAGTAGACTCGTTAGTATCAGTGGTACTTGCTGATCATGCAATCAGGGCAGGGTTCATTCCCTTGGTCATCAGATAAGAAATGACAGACATTAACAACTTACGTGACAAAATAGACAGAATAACATTTGACATTATAAAATTACTCAAAGAAAGAAATGATGCAGCAAAGGAAATTGGAAATTTAAAGAGCAATCTTGGCATAGGAGTTACAGATGAAGAAAGAGAAAATCAACTTCGTGCTAGAGTCTTGACTTTATGCAAAGAGATATGGCTAGATGAAAAATCTGCCATGATAATGTTAAATTTTCTGTTAAATGAATCAGTCAAAATTCAATCTGAAAACAAGCAGACACATTTGTCTGTATTTTTAAAAGCAAAGAAAATGGAACGAGATGGGAAAAAAATAATTCACATGGAAGTAGGCG
>JANXYF010000059.1 GCA_025350175.1 Nitrosopumilales archaeon
TTATCAAATCTTAAGGAGGCACTATGCTCATGAAATTAGTTGAGATTGAAAACCTGACTGTCTCATATGAGGGAGTTTCTGCGCTTGACAAGGTCACATTTTCAGTTGAGGAAAAAGACTTTCTTGGAATAATAGGACCAAATGGTGCAGGCAAGACTACGCTCTTTAGTTGCATGCTAGGATTGATTACAAATTATCAAGGAACTATCAAATTTTTTGGAAAGGATATTCGAAAATCTGCAGAGCATCTAAAAAAAATAGGTTTTGTGCCTCAAAAACCGGTATTTGAAAAGAATTTTCCTGTAACTGTTGAAGAAATAGTTGGAATGGGTATGATAAAAAATTATGATAAGAACAAAGTAGATGAATCTTTACAAAAAGTCTGGTTGCATGAACTTGGTAAACGTAGAATTGGTGACTTGTCAGGAGGTCAACAACAACGTGTCTTCATAGCAAAAGCTCTGATAAACGATCCTCAGATACTAATCTTAGATGAACCTGTAACAGGAATTGATTCACAGAGCATGGAATTTTTTTACCAAATTCTAAATGATCTTAATAGGAAAGAAGGAATTACAATTATCTGGTCATCACATGATCTTGATGCAGTAGCAAGACTTGCAACAAAGGTTGCATGTCTTAATAGAACTTTATCTTTCCATGGAATGTCTGAAGAGTTCTTCCACAATGAAGATTTACTAAAAATGTATTCAGAATCATCAATGCAAATGCACATGCACAAACACGAGGATTAGTATGAGTTTTGATATTCTAACATATGCATTCATGCAAAGAGCTATTGTCTCTGGAATTGCAATATCTTTAATGTGTTCAGTGATCGGTCTTTTTCTTGTTCTAAGAAAACAGTCACTTTTTGGTGATGCACTTGCTCATGCAGCATTTGGAGGAATTGCAGCAGGACTTTATCTTGGAATTTATCCATTGTGGACTGCATTTGCTGTATCTGTCTCAAGTGCATTAGCTCTTACAAAGGTAAAACAGAAATTTCAAATTTCAAGTGATGCAACTGTGGCAATTCTACTCTCATCTGGTCTTGCAATGGGTGTGATTTTGATAAGTATGTCAAAAGGTTTCACTGTTGATATATTCAGTTTTCTTTTTGGAAGTATCTTACTTGTAAGTCTGCAAAACACTCTTCTTATTTTGGGTCTGTGTGGAACAATACTTGTTATAGTTTTATTATTATACAAAAAACTGGTATATTCCACATTTAGTGAAGAGCAAGCAAAGGTAAGTGGAATCCCTGTAGAAAAAATGAATTATCTTTTTGTCGTGATTGCTGCTATTGCAGTGGTAAGCTCAATGCAACTTGTTGGAATTTTGCTTACTTCATCTCTTATTGTAGTACCAAATGTTACTGCAATTCTATTTTCTAGGGGCTTTAAGCAAACTGCAATACTTTCAATGAGTTTTGCAGTATTTTCTGCTATAGTAGGTATATTGACCTCATATGTGTTCAATGTTGCACCTGGTGGAATGATTGTACTTATTTCGATTATTATTTTTGGAATTTCACTTGGCATAAAATCATTGAGATCAAGAAATAAATTTGTAAGAAAAACTATTAAACATTCTAAAATCTAGTCATCAAAATTGGTATGCAAGATATGTTTTTTAAGTCTAGAGTAGTAACAAAAACAATGAAGTCAAAACCATTTGGCGCAATATTTGGTCTATTGGCTCTAGTTGCTATCTTAGGTGTAGCACCAGCATTTGGTCAAACAGCAAGTGATGTAACAATTGTAAGCGGCGCAGGCGCAAGCGCAAGCGCTGCTTGTGTTGCAACAAATAATTGCTTTTCTCCATCTCCGTTGACTGTCGCACCAGGAACAACAGTAACTTGGACAAACACTGACACTGTCAGTCATACAATAACAAGCGGTAAACCAACCGATAATGACGCTGGTTCAATGTTTGACAGTGGTCTTGTTAAACCAACAAAGACATTCCAATTTACTTTTGCAAATGCAACTGCAGGCACTGTCAATTACTTTTGCACTGTCCATCCATGGATGGTAGGTCAAGTGATCGTAAGTGGAGCAGCTAGTAGCACACCAGCAACAACCACAGCACCAGCAGATAATGCAACCGTACCAGAGTTTGGTCCAGTAGCATCTATCGTTCTTGCAATTGCTGTATTGAGCGTTGTAGTGTTTGCTGCAAAGACTAGAGTAATTCCAAGACTCTAAAATTAACTTCCTTTTTCTTATTTT